>CAYOPQ010000006.1:0-40581 GCA_964405895.1 uncultured Bacteroides sp.
TATATGGGCATATAAAGTGTGCAGAAGATGTAAGAGAGTAAAAGACAGGGACTCGTGGTATTTGAGTCCCTGCCTTTTTTGCATTCCGGTGTTTTGTGGCTGTTCTAATGCGCAGCTGATTCTATTCGCTACTGTCAAGAATGATGCGCAAATCACCGGTTCAACCGGTGGCTATGATTGTCATAAGATTGTCTTTCTATAGCTGGTCTTAAATAAAAAAGCCGACTGATTTTCAAATGAAAACCAATCGGCTTTAAACATTTATTATTCAAATTCATATTCCCGTTTCGGAACAGTTAATGCCGAATTCAAGAGAATATTCCGCAATCAGAATAACTCTTATTTGGCTTGCGTAAATTCTTTAAACCGTCAGGCAGTCGATCGGCACACCCACAAAATCAGAACAACCAAAGCACAGCTCGCGAGGATAAGAAGTTCCCCCTGCAAGCATGAACAATCTGGCAGTTTCGGTTTGATGAAGATGTACATTTCGGCGCGTGTTTAAACGAGCAAATCAGCAATAGCGGCGTTATAAATTACTATTCAGTATTTATCCGGTATTTTTGCTTTACATCGCCGCCGGTGTAAACTTCGTTTTCGGGCTATGTATCGGTTATTGCTGTTTTTAATGTGTTTGAACGCCAACACCGCCGTTTTCGGCGTTTTGAAATCCGGCTCATATAGCCGAATTTGAATTTTTAATATGTAATTGCACGCCAACCTCTGAAGCGGCCTCCATCTTAAAACGGTTAAGAGCTTCCTTAGCCTCAGGTACTACATTCTTCACTGTTAAACACCTCTTTTGCAATTTGATTGCGTTTGCAAAAATATTTTATGACGATATCCGTTTGATATGATTGAAAATTTTTGGAATATGAACAAAGCAAATTCTAACAAAAAAAATAAACAGCTTTATTCCGCAAAGAACTGTATTATAATTTTGTCCTGCTTTTTCGCTCATCAATCGGCTGATGAAGGTTCGGTTTGGAAAGTACGCCGCTTTGGTAACGGAATTTATTAAAGCGCTGTGCTGTATTGAATTTGTAATTGCCTAAAACAGAAAATCTTTTCAAATCTTGCAGAAAAAGTAAAAATGTGATAAAATATTTCCGCTGCACAATTTAATGTATATTACCGAACAGGCGTGTATTTTACCGAAAAAGCACACACCTATTCTTGTTTTAACGGACAATGCTTCGGCAAAGGTTTGTGCGGCGCGAACGGGCGGGCTGTGTGCTTCGTGCTTATGCTTTTTTGTATTTTTATATAAGGAGAAAATTTACATGAAATTCGGCGTGTATCTTGAAGAACTGATCAGAGATAGAAAATTAAGCATAAACGCGCTCTCAAATGCTTGTAATATAAACAGAGGCGGGCTTTACAGCGTGTTCAGGCAAACAAGGCAGTTAAAGCCGGAGCAGCTTTATGTTCTTATATCCAAGCTCAGCCTTACGCGCGCCGAAGAGAAAAAACTGATAGATTTATATTATATAGACCTGTACGGGAGAAGAAGATACGAAAAAATCCTTTATCTTATAAAGCAGATAGAGAGCTGCGCCGTTTGTGAATCAACAGAAAGCGATATGCCTGTTGCGGAAAATGATTGCATTTTAAAGCTGAAGAAATTTATTTCTGAAAACAGCAGTATAACAACCAATTTTCCGTACAGCTTTGCCGAGGCGGACGCGCTGTTTTACCAAGGTGTAAAAAACGGGGCTATAACAGAATTTGTACATATTTTGGCGCTTGATGAAAAGGATGATTATAAATATAATTACACCGCCGTGTTCAAATCCTTGAAATATATGTATTTGGGGCAGTTCCCGTATTATTACTTTAATTCGTTTATACCTAAAAATTGCGAGCTGATCATGCCTTATTTCGCTGTGGGAAATAAGAGCGCGCTGCTGTTCGGGAAAGAAACGGCGGTTTTGGTAAGGGATGAGGACTCTGTCCAAATCCTTGCGCAGGAAGCGCAGAAGCTGATTCAGGGCTGCAAATGCTTCGGTATGCAGACAAAGGATATAATGTTTATCAAGGACTCCTTTCAAAAGGGCGCGTCGGCAGGAAGCGTGTCCATTACATTGTCAAATTACCCGTGCCTTGCAATGTATGTGGATAAAGAAACAATGGAAAACGCCGTCAGACCGGAACTTCCGAATAAGGAAAGCCTGGTGGAAATTGCCTATGCACACTACAGCAGCATGTATAAGCTGACCACCCCGATTGTTATCTGCTCGGAAGCCGGTATGAAAAGCTTTGCCGATTCAGGCGAGTTTTCTGAAATATCCGGAAGCCTTATCAAAGGTATTGATGCGGAATATCGCGTCAGGGTGTTGAAAAATGTGGTGGAAGGAATCAAAGCAGATAAGTTTTACTTGCTGGATAAAAACAGGATCAGTATACCTAAAGGTCTGGAAATTGAAAAATATGCGGATAGAATACTGTTCGGAGCGTATAACGAGGACGAACCCGGCTTTTCGTCGTACGACGCCTTTTTCGCGGAATTTGAAAGCTATTCCTTCGTTGAGGATTTCAGGTGCGCCGCCGAATATTTGATGCACAGCCGTTTCGTGTGCGCAAAAGAATATTCCGTCCAGTTCGTAAACAGCCTTATCGCCGGTCTCGGCGCTAAGCCGGAATAATAGAAACGAACGCCCCGGCGCAAAACACAGCGTCCGGGGCATTTTTGCGCCCGCTTTAATAGATTTTACCCCCTGCTACAAAGTTTTCAGGAATGTGAAAATTTTGTAGCAATTGTTTTTATCAGAGCTTTCCATGTATAATATTGTTATAAATATTTGTCGGAAACGATGGTATTAAGGGTATATTTATCTGATTTTTATTGTGTATGAGATGAGGAGGTAAAATGGAATGATGATTAAAGCTAAAAGAAAAGTTGTATGTTTTATGTTTGTTATCATTTTAGTTTTGAGTACATGCTTGAGCGGTTGTTCGGGAAATAGGTTGTTATCTTATCTAAGTGATTATGATGATTATATTTCGCTTGATTATGTGTTTGAGAATCTTGACAGTACAGTGTATGCTATGACGGATTACCTCGAAATGACATTTGGAGAACTAATTGATCTTTATGGAACGGACTATAATATAACCCAAACCGGAGACGGCGGTTATGGACGAACAATTTCCTATGAAAGCGACGATGTTCCCTTTGATTTTACAATTTATATAGAGGATATCTTTGCGGAAAGTCCCGAATCAAATGAGGAGATAAGTGTGGTATCCGTATCTCCATCGTCAGGGTCAACATATAGTATAAATGGTGATATAAATACAGATATTACATATTCAAAGCTTTGTGAATCCACAAGCGGAACTCATTGGGTCAATGATATGTATGCATTATACCATTATGCGTCAGAAAACTATGTTTATACTTGTGAATTTTCAAATGTTTCTATTGATTTTGCGTACGAGCAGCTGCCTGATGATGATTCCGTTGCAGATACAATTGTTGTTGAAGCAGATAGAAGTTGGAATGTTGGAAGCGAGGAGGATTCTGACTGGAGCAATGAAGACAATATATGCTATATCCTATACCAGCAAGTCGTTGATGAATATTATATTACTTGTATTGAAAACCATATTTCCTGTAATTGTTCTTGGGCACTATGTGATATAGATGGTGACGGGTTAGAGGAATTAATAGTTCAGGATGGTGAAAGTGAGAATGGTAGAACACAGCATATTTATACTATTAAAAACAGAGAAGCTGTGGAGTTAGGAAACTATAATGCTTGGCATTTGACTCTCTATGATGATGTAAAAGGTGATGGTGAATTAATTGGCGTAGATGGTATGACAATGTCAGGGAATATTTACAGTATAATTGTATCTGATGAAAGGGTAACGCGTGAAATTATAAAAAGTTTTGAAGATGTTTCCGAATGGCCAACCTATTCAAATCTCATAGAGTTCACTGATATATCTGAACCTCTTGCTTAAGTGCCTTAATTATTATGAATGTGAAATTTATAAATTTTGAATATGTGAAAAAAGCATACTGTCTCGCTTCATAACAATCGGGTTTAATCAAGCAATATATAATTGACTTCCTTAGTATTCTAATTTCAAGAAAGCCTGAAATAGATTGCCGAATTTTGCCTTTTCGTGCAAAATGATACCCCCTAGATAAATTCCGCTCTGCTGTTTTGCCGGGCGGAATTTTTTTGCTTAAAAGACGGATAATTGACAGAAAATGCAATAATACAATAAAAAGGAAAATATATAGCAGTTTTTTGTTCCTACATTGATTTTAAGATTGCATGCAGCTTGCGGTGATTGCCGCCGTTCCTTGTTTTTTGCCCAAATAGCTGTTGACAAAACGGAAGCTTTATATTATAATCATATTAATATCCCAAACACGCTGACGGGAACAAAAAGCGCAATCCGCTTTTTTCAGAGAAGTGCCGGTTGGTGCAAGGCATTAAAAAGAAATTGCGTAATATCCTCCCTGAGTGGCCGTGCAGAAATTTCAGTAAGTACGGACGGCGGCAACCGTTATAATTGCAGCGAATGCTTGTTCGCAAAAGTGCATCTTTTCAGATGAATAAGAGTGGTACCACGGTAATTATTATCGCCTCTTTGCTTTATGCAAGGAGGCGTTTTTTGTATCATTCGTTTTGTAAAAAAAGAGAGGAGTAATTTTATGCAAAATTGTGTAGAGATCCGCTGGCACGGCAGGGGAGGCCAGGGCGCAAAAACGGCAGCGCTCCTGCTTGCCGATGTTGCCTTTAAAACGGGTAGATATGTTCAGGGCTTCCCCGAATACGGACCTGAACGAATGGGCGCGCCGATTACCGCGTATAACCGAATAAGCCCGGCGCCGATTAGGGTCCATTCCAATATATATCATCCCGATTTTGTTGTTGTTGTAGACGAGGGCCTGCTGGATACCGTCCATGTAACGGACGGGCTTTCGGAAAACGGCGCCATTCTCATAAACACTTCAAAAGATAAATCGGAGCTCATCTCAAAGCTCCACGGTTACAGCGGCGCCGTGTATACGATTGACGCAAAAAAAGTTTCAAAAGCCTGCTTGGGCAGGTATTTCCCCAACACCCCCATGCTTGCGGGAATCGTAAAGGTTTCCGGCGTTATGGAGTGGGAGGCTTTCCACAAGGAAATGAACGCTTCGTTCAAGCACAAATTTTCTTCTAAGCCGGAGGTTATCGACGGCAATATGAAAGCGCTGGAAATGGCGTTTGATGAAGTCAGATAAGGAGGGCTCGTGTGATGAAATCCGATGTTAATAAGCTGAATCTTGAGTGTAAGTGGCAGGATTTGACAGAGGGTATGCAAATATACGGAGAAGCAACCTCCGTAGAGTTTCATACCGGTGAATGGACTTCCATCAAGCCGGAGCTCCACGAGGAACTCTGCGTGCACTGCCTTATGTGCGTGCCTGTTTGTCCGGACAGCGTTATTTCCGCCAAAGACGGAAAAAGAGGCGCTTTTGATTATGACCACTGCAAGGGGTGCGGCATATGCGTCAAGGCATGCCACACCGGCGCGATTACAATGAAAGGAGTAAAGTGATATGGCTAAAAAAGACCGTTTAAGCGGCAACGAAGCCGTTGCGGAAGCGCTGCGCCAAATCAATCCGGATGTTATGGCGGCTTTTCCGATTACTCCGTCAACAGAAATTCCCCAGTATTTCTCCAAGCTTGTTGCAAACGGGCAGGTGGATTCGGAGTTCATACCCGTTGAGTCCGAGCATTCCGCCATGTCCGCAGTCATAGGCGCGGAGGCTGCCGGCGCGCGCTCGGTAACAGCCACCTCCTCCGCCGGTATGGCGCTTATGTGGGAGGAGCTTTATCTTGCCGCTTCCAACAGGCTGCCGTGCGTGCTCACTCTTGTAAACAGAGCGCTTTCCGGTCCCATTAATATCAACTGCGACCACAGCGATTCAATGGGCGCCCGCGATTCCGGCTGGATACAGATATATGCGGAAAACAACCAGGAGGTTTACGATAACCTGATTATGGCTTACAGAATCGGCGAGCATAAGGATGTAATGCTTCCCGTTATGATCTGCCAGGACGGCTTTATCACCTCCCATGCCGTTGAAAACATAGAGCTCCTTGAGGACGAGGATGTAAAAGACTTCGTCGGCGAATACAGCCCCGAGCATTATCTTCTGGATCCCGATTGCCCCATGGCTGTAGGTCCTTACAGCGTTACGAATTACTATTTTGAGGCGAAACGCGCGCAGGCGGAGGCGTTAAAGAACGCAAAGCAGGTTACGCTTGATGTTGCTGCGGAATATGAAAAAATCAGCGGCAGAAAATACGGCCTTTTTGAAGAGTACAGAATGGATGACGCCGAAGAAGCCGTGGTTATCATCGGTTCGGCTGCCGGAACAACGAAAGAGGCGGTTGACGAGCTTCGTGCGCAGGGCAAAAAGGTCGGGCTTATAAAAATCCGCCTTTTCAGACCGTTCCCCGCAAGTGAAATTGCGCAAAGCCTTAAACATTGCAAAGCCGTTGCGGTTATGGACAGAACGGAAAGCTTTAACGATAACTGCGGCCCGCTCGGTTCAGAGGTCACTACGGCGCTGTACAGGGCAAACGCGCATACGCTTGTGCTCAACTATGTTTACGGTCTCGGCGGCAGAGATGTCCGCGTTGACGATATGAAGGGCATTTTTGCCGAGCTTGAAAAAACAGCCGAAAGCGGCAGGGTTGACGAACCGTACCGCTATATGGGCGTAAGAGAGTAAGGAGGGCGGCTTTTATGTATAATTTTAAAGAATTTGTCAGCAGGGAAGACCGCCTTGCGGGCGGCCACAGAATGTGCGCAGGCTGCGGCGGCACGATTGCCGTAAGAAATGTTTTAAATGCTGTAAAGCCCGGCGATAAGGCGGTTGTGGGCAACGCAACGGGCTGCCTGGAGGTTTCATCCTTCCTCTACCCCTACACTTCCTATAAAGACAGCTATATCCATAACGCTTTTGAAAACGCCGGGGCAACCATGGCGGGCGTAGAGGGCGCATACAATGTGTTCAAACGCAAAGGCAAGCTTAACGATACATATAAATTCATAACCTTCGGCGGAGACGGCGGCACCTACGATATCGGCTTCCAGTCCCTTTCCGGCGCTATGGAAAGAGGCCACGATATGGTTTATGTGTGCTACGACAACGGCGCGTACATGAATACAGGCATACAGCGTTCCTCCGCTACGCCGATGTTTGCGGATACCACAACTACGCCGGTCGGCAAGGCTTCAAACGGCAAGCCGCAGTACAGAAAAGACCTTGCCGCCATCATAGCGGAGCATCAGGTTCCTTATGTTGCGCAAACCACTTTTGTTCAGAATTTCAAGGATCTGCATATCAAGGCGGAAAAAGCCATCTATACAAAGGGCCCCGCTTTCCTTAATATCATGGCTCCGTGCCCCCGCGGCTGGCGCTATAACACATGGGATATTATGGAGATCTGCAAGCTTGCGGTGGAAACGCGCTACTGGCCCTTGTTTGAGGTGAAGGACGGTGTTTGGACGCTCAATTATGAGCCGAGAAACTATGTTCCCATTGAGGAATGGCTTGTTAAGCAGGGCAGATTCAAGCATATGTTCAAGCCTGAAAACGAGTGGATGATAGAGGCGTTCCAGAAAGAGGTAGACCGCCGCTGGGATGCGCTTCTTGCCCGCTGCACCCGCCATATGGGCGCGTGATAACGGAAATTCCCCCCAAAAAAAAATAAAAGTTTATGGCTCTATGTCAAATGTTGTAACTAAGAATAGCGATTATGGTACTTGTTATTGTGAATATTGTAGAGAGTGTAAAAAATACCCGTGCAAAACAGGCATTGTATCTTTTGTGTTAATTGCAGACGGATATTTAGAATTATGCAATAAAATCCAATTAGATGTTAAGGGCTATTAAATAACACAACTAGTAAACAAGTTGAATCAGAAATAAAAAATATCTTTGAAATCTATAATGCATCAAAAAGGATAAAAATATGAATATCGTATTTTTAGATGAAAAAAATAAAAAAAACGATATAATAATTATATCTGTATTATGTAATGAAAAGATTCTGTTATGTAGAAAAGTTGGTTCAAAAACATGGGAATTTCCTGGTGGTCACATTGAAGAAAATGAAACAGAATATGAAGCGGCAATAAGGGAACTTTATGAAGAAACAGGAATTCAATGCAAATATTCTTTTAAAGAAATTTCTGATTTTGAAGTAATAAATGATAATGATCGAATTTATGGTCGTTTATTTTATTTGAAGTTGGATGATAGCTATATATCTGAACCTTTAAAATACGAAATGGAAGAAATAAAATGGTTTTTTTCACTTCCAAAAGATATCTCGTATTCATATCAGAGTGAAATTATGGAAAAAATTAATAAAAGTATCATTCGAAAATAGTTCAATATTTAAAAAGGCTCTATGTCAATCGCAGCATTGATTATAGAACCGTTGTAAATGAAAGAACCGCTTTGCCGCGTTTTTGAACCGGCAGGGCGGTTTTTCATGCGTTTACGCCTGCCGCGGGTGAACGCGGCATAAGATTTTCACATCAGTATATTGAAAGTTGCGCCTATATCTGATAATATTAAAGCGTACATAGTTCTTTAAGATAGAGCGGCGAGCTTATTGCTTGACGCACGGGGTTCATAGTATGCTCGTTAATGTTTATGATTTTGACAATACGATATATGACGGCGAAACGCTTGTGGACTTTGTATTATATTTCATGCGCCGTGATATTAAAATATGGAAATATCTGCCCAAGCTGATTGTGATTGCGCTCAGGGACGCGCTGCACCTTTTTACGGTTGAGGACGCCGTAGACGCTTACGCCTCTTTTCTGGAGGGCTATTATGTAAATGCGGGCGATATTTCGGACGCGGTCGTTGATTTTTGGAATAAAAATGAAAAAAAGATTAAGCCGTGGTATGCGGAGGTGCGCAGAGAAAGCGATATCATCGTTTCAGGTACAACGGATTTTATCCTGGATGAAATCATGAAAAGAATGGGCGTAAAAAATTATGTCGGCTCCAGTATAGATAAGCAGACCGGCAAATTCCGCCGTCTTTGCTTTCTGGACAACAAGGTAAAAATTTTTAACGAGCTTTATCCGGACGCACATATAGAGAATTTTTATACAGACAGCATGAACGATAAGCCTATGATGGATATTGCGGACAATGTTTATCTTGTAAAAAAGAACAAGATCACAAAAATAAAATGATCGTGCAGGAGGAGTAATATGGGCAAAACAAGCGTTAAAGAATTTCTCAACAGCAAAATCATCAAAAATGATGTGGGGGAGGAAACCTACCTTACCTGGAAAGAAACGCTTTCCTATGCCGTGGGGCGCGGCGCGCAGGGCATGAACACAAGCATGACTTCCTCTAAATACATAAATTTCTTTTTAACCAATGTGCTTTTTAAAAAGCTTGACGACCCTATGGGCACTGCTTCAAAAATACGCCTCTACTGCGGTATTTTTGACGCTATAAACGACCCGATCATGGGCGTGATTGTGGATAAAACAAGAACGAAGGACGGGCAAATGCGCCCGTATATCAAATGGGCGCCCATTTTTGTATCCATAGTAATGATACTGTTCTTCATCGGTAGTGCGGACGCGCCGCCCGTTTTAAACATTATCTATACCACGGTTTTGTTTGTGGGGCTGGATGTAACCTACACGGCTTTTGACATCCCGATGGGCGCGCTTGCGTTTTCAATTACGCCGAGCGGTATTGAACGCACAAAGCTTTTCGGCATAAGCTCCATAGTGCGCTCCGTTTTGGGCGCTCTTCCGCAGGTGTTTGTGGCGGGAGCCGCGCTTCTCCCTTATTTTAAGGACCATACGCCGCAGGCATATCTCACCTCCGCAATTATATCCGCAATCGGCATTGTGTTTTTAACAAGGTTCACCTTTAAAAACACGCGCGAAAGGGCAGAGCATAAGGAGAATGTTCCCTCCGTTAAGGAATGCCTTGTGCTGCTCTTTAAAAACAGGCCTCTGCTGATGCTGTTTATCGGCAACATATTTTTTGTTATATGCAAGATAGCGGAGCAGGTCTCCTTCTATTTTGTTGCGGACCTTATGTTCAACAGGCAGTATAATATTTTTATAGATGTTGTTAAATTCCCCGGCTTTCTCATCGCCGGGCTGCTTGTTCCGAAAATTGTTGAAAACCTCGGCAAAAAGGCAAGCAGCAAAAAATTCTATCAGGTATGCTGCGTTACCGCAATTATTCTTCATGCGCTGTTTGCAATCACCTGCTATAACGGGCTGATGAATAAGGAGGCGGGCACCAGCGTTCCGCTGTTTACCGGAATACTTGTTGTTCTGTTCACCGGCTTAACCTCAATACCGCTTGAATTTAAAAACCTGATCCAAAAGGAAATGGAAGCGGAAACCGTGGATTATATAGAGTGGAAATCCGGCACCCGCGTAGAGGGTATAATGCTTTCCATAATGAGCTTTACCGGAAAGATAGAAAATACCTTTTCTTCCTCAATAGGGCTTGCCGTTCTCGGCTTCACCGGCTATGTTCAGCACACGGAGGGCTCGCTTGTGCAGAATACAGAAACAAATTGGGCGCTGTTCCTGCTTACAACAATTGTTCCCGCAATCGGCTATCTGCTTATGCTTATCCCAATGCATTTTTACAATATAACCGGAGAAGGGCACAGGCAGATGATGGCGGAAATTATGGCAAGAAGGGAATCGCGCAAGGCGCAGGCGGAAAAGGCTGTAAACGAATAACGGCAGCGCTTATGCCCGATTATGCGCCGCGAAACGCGCTTAAAATGCGGTTGGTGACAGTATGAAGCTTACATTTATTGCGGATACGCATTATTACTCAAAAACGCTCGGCACAACCGGGAAAGCCTATGAGCTGCGCTCCGGCTCGGACCAGAAATGCCTTGCCGAAACGGCTGAAATCATAGACGCCGCGTTTGAAAAAATTGCAGACAGCGATACGGACTGCGTTTTCATTCTGGGCGATGTTTCCAATAACGGGGAAACGGTTTCGCACTTGGAATTCCGTGAAAAGCTTTATGAGCTAAAAAAGAAAAAGCCGGTTTATCTCATCACGGCAACGCATGATTGGTGCTGCGACGGGAATCCACGCCGCTTTGAGGGCGATAAAACCTTTCACGATGTGCCTGTTATGAAAAGCAGCGATCTTCCGGAGTTTTACCGGGATTTCGGCCCGCGCCAGGCGGCGGACAGCTTTATTACCGATATAGGCACGATCTGCTACACGGTAAATCTGTCCGATAAGCTGCGCGTGCTGTGCCTGAATGACGATAAGAATGAAAACGGCCACGCGGGCTTTACGCCCGAATGCAGAAAATGGATTGTTGCCCAGCTTGAAAAAGCGCGGGCGGACGGCGCGCTCATGCTCGGCATAGAGCACCATCTGCTTGTGCCGCATATATCGCCGCTTATTATGGGCGGCTCCACCTGTGTGGCAAACAGGGAAGAGGTGGCTGCATTTTTCGCGGACCACGGGCTCAGATATATGTTTGTGGGGCACAGCCATATTCAGAATACGGATTATTTTATAAGCCCCTCCGGCAACAAGCTCACGGAGGTCAATGTAGGCTCGCTCTGCGGCTATCCGGCGCCGATTGTAAATGTTACCGTGAATGAGGATAATACGCTCACCTGCGATGTGGAGCATCTTGAAAGCTTTATGCTCAACGACACGGAAACGGACGCCGGTCAGTTCCTTGCGGAGCATGCCTGCAATGTGATCTTTAATCTCACCCGGTGCCGCAGCAGGCAGGCGTTTGAGGAACGCGCGACCGCGCTTCAGCTCAACGGCAAAAAGCTCGGCGCGTACTGGTTTTTAATCAAGCCCGTTATTAAAAAGATAGATACCGCCCTTGTGTGGGATGCATATAAGCTTTTAAAACGGCTCGGGCTTGCGCGCGGCGTGTCAAAGGCGGACGCCATGCAGTTTCGGTATAAGCCGCTGCGGGAGATGATCGGGGAGGTGTGGCTCTCCATACTGGACGGCGCGTTGGTTCCCCATCCCCGCGACAGCGCTTATTACCGGCTTGTTATGTGCGCCTTGAGCGCGCCTTCAAAAATCATGAAAAAGAACGGGGATATGAAAAAGCTTGCGGCTGCTGCCGATACGATACTCACCGGCGGGGAGATTGATAATCAGCATGCCGTAATATAAGAATATCCGCCGAACCTTCGTTTATATGAAAGCATAAAGAAACGGCTTGGGTGATTTCACCCAAGCCGTTTCAGCGTGTCAAAAAAGGTAATTATTGTATAAAGAGGCGTATCCTGACACGCTGATAGGCTGCCGAGAAATCGATTCGGATTTCGCATTTTGCGAGCGGGTGCCGTACATAGGTACTGCCTCCGAGCAAAAGGCGGAAAGTGCAAAAACCGCACGGCTGTGCGGTTTTTAACTTTTATTGTAAATAAATAGATTAAAATTCACTTTATTTAAAACAATTTAGCGATAGTCGTTATATATTTTTGCTTAACAAAAAAGCATTAACTTCTGCGCGTTCCGGACGACTTTATCGACAGCCTGAAACGGCTTGGGTGATTTCACCCAAGCCGTTTGGCTTTTAGTAAAGAGTTTTATTTAGTAGTCACCGTCAGCGTATCGCTGAATGCTCCGAGATTTCCCGTGCCGGTCTTATATGCTCTGACTTTAAAAGAGTACGATGTGCCGGCGGAAAGACCGCTTACCGTATAAGAGTTATTAGAACTGCCGCTGATTGTGTCTATTGCCGTCCAAGTGGAGCCGATTAATCTGTAAATGGTGTAACCGTCGGCATTTGACTGTGCGTCCCATGTAAGCGTAACAGATGTTCCGTCATCTGCAAGGTCGGAGGCTTCAACACCGGTTACCTGAAGCGGTTTGGTTGAGAAATACGCGGTTGACGACCAGTTAGAGGAGTAAATGATCGTGTCGTTTATAATCCTGTAGGCTCTTACTCTAAAAGTGAATTTTGTAGAATCATCAAAGCCGGTCCACTCCTTAGAAGTATAGCCTGTGTTCACATAATGGTGCCATGCACCGTTGTAGTAAAATTGGATTTCATAGCCGTCCGCGCCGCTGACCTTGTCATAGGAAATGACTGCGCTGTTGGTTGTTGTGTTTGATGCCGCAACATTGGTTACAGCAGGTATGCTTGATTCGCTCACAAGCGTTGTAACCGTCAGCGTATCGCTGAATGCTCCGAGATTTCCCGTGCCGGTCTTATATGCTCTGACTTTAAAAGAGTACGATGTGCCGGCGGAAAGACCGCTTACCGTATAAGAGTTATTAGAACTGCCGCTGATTGTGTCTATTGCCGTCCAAGTGGAGCCGATTAATCTGTAAATGGTGTAACCGTCGGCATTTGACTGTGCGTCCCATGTAAGCGTAACAGATGTTCCGTCATCTGCAAGGTCGGAGGCTTCAACACCGGTTACCTGAAGCGGTTTGGTTGAGAAATACGCGGTTGACGACCAGTTAGAGGAGTAAATGATCGTGTCGTTTATAATCCTGTAGGCTCTTACTCTAAAAGTGAATTTTGTAGAATCATCAAAGCCGGTCCACTCCTTAGAAGTATAGCCTGTGTTCACATAATGGTGCCATGCACCGTTGTAGTAAAATTGGATTTCATAGCCGTCCGCGTCGCTGACCTTGTCATAGGAAATGACTGCGCTGTTGGTTGTTGTGTTTGATGCCGTAACATTGGTTACAGTTGACAGATTAGCATAGCCATCATCTGCTGTAGTAAATGTGTAGGTATCAGACCAATTCGGCGAGTATATTATATTGCTGCCTGAAAATCTGTAAGCTCTTACGCGCATGGTATATGTGGTGGACGGGGTGAAGCCGGACCATTCTTTTGATGTGTAGCCGGTATTTACATAATGATGCCATTCGCCGTTGTAGTAAAATTGAATTTCATAGCCGTCCGCATTTGTCACTTTGTCATATGAGATTGTAGCGCTGGAGGAAGTAATTCTGGTCGCTTTAACATTTTCTACTGCTTTAAGACCGGCGCCGTAGTCTACATTCAAATCAACAGCGCCGCTTATGCCTTTGACGGAGCCGTTGTTGGAGCACTGCCACATCGTGTAATCACCGCTGTAGGTGCAGCCTGTATAGTTCCACTGCGCTACCCATCTTTCCCACTGATCAAATCTGCTGTCCGTAAGATAATTGGTAAACCAGTCATAGCTTGCATAAATGCCTACTTCATATCCTGCGGCTTCAATCACTTCGCAAAATGCCTCGGCAATATCCGCAATTTCCGTTTTGCTCAGGCTTGATCTTATATCACTTTCTTCTAAATCATAATAAACCGGATAAGACAAATCATAGCCTTCAATAAGCCTCAGAACATGCTCTGCTTCACTTTTTGCCTTTTCAACAGTATCTGCGTAAGAATACAGATAAACGCCGAAAGGAATGCCGTATTTTGTGCAGGCGTCCGCGTTAGTGTACCAGTATTCGTCATCCTGTGATTCACGGTTTTGACCGTAACCGCATCTGATAATTGCGAAATCAACCTGGCCGGCAGATTTTACCGTTGCCCAGTCAATATCGCCCTGCCACTTGCTTACATCAATGCCGTATGCCACATCTTTATCGCTTGTAATCCATGTGGTGGAATATGTTGCAAGCGTTGACGCCGACGAAAGCGTTGCTATTGCTGAATCTGTTGATGCCTGTGATGACAAACTGCCGTCCGTATAGCGCCAGCTGTTAGCGATGTCTCCGCTTTCTGCTCCTGAAATATCCGATGAAGCATAATTATCTGCCGCTGCGGATATGGGCAGGCATGCGGAAACAACAAGCACTGCAATCAGCAGGCAGGTGATGCACCGCTTTAAAAATCGTCTGTTGTTTTTTACCGGGCGCCTTGGCGCCGAGCTTTTGAAATCATCCATTGATATTGCCTCCCTAAATAATCTTTGGAATCGTTCAATATGAATTTCCAATGAATTTATCATATCATATATCTAACAAAAAGTAAAGAAATAATAAAATAAAGAGAAAATTTGCAAAACGGCGAAAATTTTTACATAATAAATAAAATGAAGCGCCGCCGAGCGCCTTAACCCGTTAAAAATAAATTTTTTGGGAGATATAAAACCGGGGCGAAATATAAAAGGCTGCAAAGCTGCCCGAAATGCAGCCTCACAGCCTTTTTATTCATATTTATCAGCCGTTTTCCGCCTCGGCGCCGTCCGTCTCGCCGCTCTGCCCGGCGTCTTCTTTTTTCGGATTTGCCTTGCAGACAATCGCCGTCTGCACCTGATGGTTTTTCACGCCTGTAACCTTGATGACAAGCCCGGCGGTTTCTATTTCAAAAGAACTGCCGTCCTCCGGTACGGAGCCGAGCGCGTCAAACACAAGCCCGCTGAATGTATCGCAGTCCTCCGTGTTAAAGGATATGTTCAGCATTTCCTCAATATCGTCTATGGGCGGGTTGCCCGTTATTTTCCATGTTTTGGAATCAAGGCTTTCTATGGATTCGGCAGACCGCGTTTCATTGCCGTCGTCATAATCAAAATCGCCCACAAGCTTTTCAACAAGGTCGTTGATTGTGATGATGCCCGTTGTGCCGCCGTATTCGTCCAGCACGATGGCAAAGTAATTGTGGCTCTTTTTCATATTTTTGAAAAGCACATCCAGCTTAACGCTCTCCGGCACAAAATACGCGGGGTGAACCGCCTTTTGCATGATCGTTTCTCTGTCCTTGGTATTCAGCCTGAAATAATCCTTCGCGTTGAGTATGCCCACGATATTATCCACCGTTTCATCGCAAACGGGGTATATCTTATGCCTGCTTCCGTGAATCGTTTTATCCCAATCCTCCGGGCTTTCCTCAAGCCAAAGCAGCGAAACCTCCGTCCTGTGCACCGCGACCTCGCCGGCGGTCAAATCGTCAAACTCAAAAACATTTTGTATAAATTCTTTTTCCGTTTTGTCTATCGTGCCGCTCTCGCTGGCGGAATCCACCATCATTCTGATGTCTTCCTCGCTGTTCTCTTCGTCGCTGGCGTTCGGGTCTATCTTAAACAGCCTGAGCATTACATTCGTGCAGGCGGTAAGCAGCCAAACCACCGGCTTGAAGATGATGGAAATCGCGTAGATAAGCCCGGATACCCAAAGCGCATATGAATCCGCATGGCGCATAGCCACGCGCTTCGGCACAAGCTCTCCGAACACGATGCTTAAAAATGAAATCAAAAGCGTAATCAGGAATACAACGATGCTGTTTAAAATCCCTGACGGAATATTGACACCTGTGCTTAATATGGCCTCTACTATAATATCTGAAAAGCTTTCCGCAGCGGATGCGGCGCCCAGAAATCCCGCAAGCGTAATGGCAATCTGAATCGTTGCAAGGAAGCGGGAAGGCTGACTTGTAAGCTTTTGCAGCTTGATTGCCTTTTTATTTCCTTCCTTTGCCAGCTTTGCCACTTTATTGTCATTCATACTTACTATTGCAATCTCGGCAGCCGCAAAAACGGCGTTGAGCGCAATAAGAACCACCTGCAGCAATAGCAGAGGCACAACTGAGTCGTCCAAAAAAATAAACCTCCAAAATAATATATTTACCTCATAATACCGTATGTCTGTTCTTTTGTCAATATTATGAAAAAATGATTTATAAATTATTTGCAAAAATTATAAAAAATAACACGCGTGCGGGCTAATAATCGGTGCGCGGCGTCAAATAATATTTTTGTGCGGCATTCAAAGCACGCGGTTTTTGTTGGGCAATGTGCACTAAAATTTTTGTAATATTTTTGTAATTAATGGGGAAAACAGGAATTTTAAATTTTTTTATAAAATTTTTTCGGTCCTTTATTTTGTCCCTTTTTTCGCTTCATAACCATATATATTGTTGTTTTTCGGGGTAAAACAGATATTACAAAAGTGTATCGAATTATTAAAAGGGCTTTATTTTTGTAATTTAGTCTGCTATAATATGCAAGGTTGAAAAAGCCATATCTGTTTGATTTTAACTTTTTATATATAAATTCCGTAATTAAAGAGGGAAGAGCTTTGGAAAATTTTGTGATAAAAGGCGGCAGGGAACTGTTCGGAGAGGTTAATATAAGCGGAGCAAAAAACGCCGCAGTTGCAATCATACCGGCGGCGGTGCTTGCCGATGATGTTGTCAGAATAGAGAATATACCGAATATATCGGATGTTTCTTTGATTATAGAGATTTTAAACCAGCTCGGCGCGCGGATAAAGCTGGTTTCCAAGGATACTCTGGAGATCGATACGCGCACCATAAAAAGCCAGAGCGTGCCGTATGAATTCTCCTCGCGCTTTCGTGCAAGCTATTATCTTATAGGCGCTATGCTCGGCAGGTTCAGAAGGGCGGAGGTTGCGCTCCCCGGCGGCTGCGATTTCGGAGACAGACCGATAGACCAGCATATCAAGGGCTTTGAAATGCTCGGCGCAGATATTAAAATCATAAACGGCATGGTATGCGCGCAGGCGGAAAAGCTTGTGGGCACAACGATTTATATGGATGTTGTTTCCGTAGGCGCCACCATCAATGTTATGCTTGCCGCAGTTTTGGCAAGAGGGCTCACGGTGATTGAAAACGCCGCCAAAGAGCCGCATATCGTTGACCTTGCAAACTTTTTGAACTCCATGGGCGCGGATGTGCGCGGCGCGGGTACGGATGTGATCAAGATCCGCGGTGTTGAAAAAATGCACGGCTGCACATATTCTATTATACCGGATCAGATTGAGGCGGGCACTTATATGGTTGCCGCAGCGGCGTGCGGGGGAGATGTGCTTGTAAAAAATGTTATCCCCAAGCACCTTGAATCCATAAGCGCAAAGCTTGAGGAGGCCGGCGCGGAAATCATAGAGTATGACGACGCTGTTCGCGTAACGCGCTTTAAGCCGCTTACAAGATGCAATGTCAAAACTATGCCCCATCCCGGCTTCCCGACGGATATGCAGCCGCAGATGGCGGTGCTGCTCACCGTTTCTAAGGGCACATCCATTTTGTCCGAAGCGGTGTGGGACAACAGGTTCCAATATGTGGGTCAGCTCCTCAGAATGGGCGCCAATATCCAGGTGGACGGCAAAATAGCCGTTATAGAGGGCGTAGACCATCTTACCGGCGTTAAGGTAAAAGCAACGGATCTGCGCGCGGGCGCCGCTATGGTGATAGCCGGCCTCATAGCCACAGGCGAAACGGTTGTTGAAAAAATTGAGTATATTGACAGAGGCTATGAGAATATAATAGATAAGCTGACAAAGCTTGGCGCGGACATCAAAAGAGTGCAGGCGGAGCCTGCCGGCGGCGTTGCCAACGCGGGCTGACGGATAGATGTATTGGGGCGAGCTATCGCCCTTTTTTGTTCCATACGATTTGTTATACTATGTGGGGAACGGCGGAGAAATATTAAAAATAACGGGAAGTTGTAATTATGGCAAAGGTGTGTCAGCTTTTTTCAGGCAGCAGCGGAAATTCAATATACATAGGCGGCAGAAGCGGCGGCATACTGGTTGATATAGGCGTTTCCGCCAAAAGATGCGCGGCGGCTCTGATGGATATCGGCGTTGACCCTGCGGGAATAAAGGCGGTGCTTGTAACCCATGAGCATAGGGATCATGTGGCGGGCGTGCGTGTTTTCGCCTCACGCCACAAAATCCCGGTGTTTGCAACGCCCGCAACGCTGGAGGAGCTGCGCACCGTCGGTGTGGCAAATAACTTTGTAAAATCCTATGAAATCCATTCCGTGCTCGACCTCGGCGATATGTATGTTTCCGTATTCCGAAATTCGCATGACGCGGTGGACTGTGTGGGCTTTCGCGTAGAGCTTTCGGACGGGCGCACCGTGTCCGTATGCACGGATACGGGCTGTATAACCCCGGAAGCGCAGCAGGCGGTTACCGGTTCGGATCTTGTTTTCCTGGAATCAAATCACGAGATCTCCATGCTCCAAAACGGCGCGTATCCTTATCCGCTCAAGCAGCGCATTCTTTCCGATAAGGGGCACCTTTCCAATACGGCGGCGGATTCATTCGCAAAGCAGCTTGTTCAAAGCGGCACAACAAGAATCGTCCTCTCCCACCTGAGCAGAGAAAATAACCTGCCGGAGATCGCGCGCCTGTCCGCCGTTTCGGCGCTGGAAGAGATCGGCGCGAACGAAAACGAGGACTACCGCCTGTTTGTTTCAAAGCCGGAGAATGACGGAGGTCTGATCATCCTGTGATCCATATAAGCATCATCTGCGTCGGCAGGCTCAAGGAGCGCTTTTTGAGGGACGGCTGCGCGGAATATTTAAAAAGGCTTTCGCCCTATGCGAAAACGCAGATCGTAGAAATCGCCGAGGAGCGCGCCCCCGACAATCCCTCGGAAGCGGAGATATTTAATATCATTGAAAAAGAGGGCGAACGCATTATTGCCAAGCTGCCGAAGGGCGCGGCGGTCATACCGCTGTGCATAGAGGGAACCGAATATTCCTCCCCGGAGTTTTCCGCGCGGCTGCAAAAGCTGAGCCTTGCTCATTCAAAAATAGCCTTTGTTATCGGCGGCTCGTTCGGCCTTTCCGATAAAGTAAAGGCGCTCGGTAAAATCAAGCTTTCTTTCGGCAGAATGACCCTGCCGCACCAGCTTGCGCGCTTGGTGCTCTGCGAGCAGCTTTACCGTGCGTTTTCCATTCTGAACAATGCAAAATACCATAAATAGTAAAAGGCCGCGGCATGCCCCGCTTCAAGCTTTATCAGCTTCGGAAAGCGGCGCCCCGCGCCCTTTTTTATGCAAATTTTCCTTTTTATATACTTTTTATTCTGATTTTTGTATTGCTTTTCTTGCTTTATAAATGGTACAATTTAATTGTAAAAAATTTACCTCTGTTAAATTTTTTGCTTTTACAGGCGAAAACCCGCGTTCGTTGAGCGGGCGGCGCAATTTGATCAGCCGCCTGCGGAGAGGGCATCGAACGCGGGTCTTTTTTTATTTTTACTGTATTTAAGTTTGCTGCGCGGTTTCCTACTCCATGCCGTACGCTTCTATGAGCGCGTAGTATTCGTCCTCGCTTATGCTTACAACGGAGCCGTGCCTCGGGCCGAAGTCCATGTCATAGTCGCTGCTTTTAAGCTTTTCAAAGTTCTCCATATCGGTGGTCTGCTGGGCGAAGTATCTGTCCTCGCCGTATTCGTCCATGATCATGACCCAGGTGTCCGTGCCGTTTATTCTGTACATGGAGCTGCCTTCAACGCCGCTGGAAGCCAGCGAAACGATAACAGGCTCATCCGAATACGGACCGGTCAGGTTTTCTGATGTAACATAGGCGATAGTCTGGTCCTCGTCATGCTTAAAATACATATAATAAAGCCCGTTGTCCTCATTATAAACAATATCTGCGTCTATCGTCTGTATTCCCTCGCGCGCATAGAGCAGCTGCGGATAGGAAATGGTTTTGAAATCCGTGGTGTATGCGTAATAGATTGCGGCGTTATCGTTTTCCTCGGTTGAGTTCGCCCAGTAAATCATATACTGCTGCTCTTCCTCATCCCATATCGCCTGCGGCGCCCATGCTCTGTTGGTGGTCTCAAATTCACCGCCGAAATCGCGTATGTCTATAATGGTAGGCTCGCTCCAGTTAATAAGGTCTTCGGATTCCCATGTTACAAGCGCGTGGTTGGAGGTCCAGCCGTCCTCACATTTCATATCCGTGGCAACGATGTAATATTTATCGTCCTCCCCCTTAAAAATATACGGGTCGCGCAGAGAAAGCGTTCCCGCGGTATTTTCAAGCACCGCCTCGTTCCCGTTCAGCGGCGTGAAATTATAGCCGTCCAGGCTTACGGCAAAATTGATTTTTTCCTGCTCCGGTTCGTTGCCGGTAAAATAGCAGAAAAGGTATGCGCCGCTTGTACTCTCGGCAGGCTCGGCGTACCTGATTACGCCCGTGAAATACAGCACCGCCAACACAATGCACGCAATCACAACAACGGCAGCCGCCGATGCAGCGGCTATTTTTTTTGGCTTAGAAAGCGTCATAAAAACTCCTCCGTTCAAATAAATTTTTATTATAAACATAAATGCCGCACGGTAACGCAGCCCCATGTTTATCCCGTGTTCGTTTTACTGCCGCGGCGCGGCAGGCTTTTCATATAGATTCCATAAAGAATTATAGCATAGATACAGTAGAAATACCTCGGGTATTTTTAACAAATATTTTTTTTATTCTTGTGCTGTTTGAACATATTTTTCATTTGTATTATGTGCTACAATGAAACAAGAGGAGGGAAGATTGCCGTGCGTTATGTTTCCAAAAAAGAAAAAATAAACTATTATGCCGGTCTCGGCGGGCAGAATATGGTCTATTCGCTGATCGGCGGCTCATTTTTTAATTATTTTTTGACCGATATTGCGCTTTTTCCCGCGCTTGCCGTGTCCGTCATGCTGATCGTTATGAAGGTGTGGGACGGTATAAACGACCCTATCGTAGGCTCGTTTATTGATAAGCACACCTTTAAAAACGGCGAAAAGCTAAGGCCGTTCCTGAAATATACGCCTCTTCCCGTGGGTATTTTCACCGTGCTTATGTTCCTCGTTTTTTCTACGGACGATGATTTGCTCTGGCTCAGAATATCTTATTTTGTAATCACTTATATCTGCTGGGATCTCGCGTATACGATTCAGGATGTTTCCATCTGGGGCATAACCGCCTGCGTATCTCCGGACACGGAGGAAAGGGACGGCTTTGTGCAGTGGGCAAGAACAATCGGCTCCTGCGTTTACAGCGTTTTCAGTGTAGGTATACCTATGGTGCTTGAGATGATTGCCAATGCCACCGGGTCGGGAATGGCGCTTGTTACGGCTGTGTTTGCAATTCTGTTCGGACTCGGCGGAGCCATGCTGAGCCTGCGGTGCAGCGTTGTGCAGGAGCGCGTGCGCGTAGTTCGGGAAACGCAGCAGGAATCGTTAAGGGAAAGCTTTTCTCTCCTGTTCAAAAACAAAATGATGATGCTTGTTACCGTAGCCAATCTGCTCGGCTCGCTCGGGTTCGGCTCAAATCTTGTTACTTACTTTTTTAAATATGAGATCCCCTCTGATTTCCTCGGCGAAAACAGTATAATCGGCGCCCTCGGCATGACCACGATTTATTCCGTTATTACAGGTCTGCCCGGATTTTTAGGCATGATATTTGCGGATAAGCTGAAAAAGTGGTTCAAGGGATATGTCAATGTACTCATTATGATGCAGGCGGCAAATGTCGTGGTGCGTGTGATTGCGTTTTTTATAGGCTACGAGGGCAGCAGCCTTTGGTTCGCGCTCGGGCTGATAGGTTTGGGCTGCATACCGATGGGCGCAAGCTCAATCGCGCAGACCTCCGTATTTTGCGACAGTATTGATTATATGGAATGGAAAACCGGCAAGAGAACGGAGGGCGTTACCTTTTCTATGCAGACGATGTTTACAAAGATTTCCAGCGGTATTTCCGCCGGGCTCGCGTCGCTTTCTCTGTTCCTGCTCAATTATAACGCCGTAGAAAGCGCCGATGTATATGTGGGCACCCAGAGCGCCGCCTTTGACGCGTGGATATGGCCGCTTGTTATACTGACTCCGGCGTTGTCAAGCCTGCTTTATATCATTCCGCTGCTGTTTATCCGGTACACTCCGGAGCAGCGCGCAAAAGTAGAGAGCGAGCTTGCCGCCCGCCGTGCGGGGGAATCTTGCACCGCAGAGTGATAAAAAACAAGCGCCGCGGCAGGTTCTGTGCGAACTTGCGGCGGCGCTTTTGCGTTTGTGTATTATTCTCCCTGATATGTAGGGGCGTTTTTAGGCGATTTGCCTTTGATCACATTGTGGTAATAAGCGTAGGTCATAGGCGTATCGTCGTTTAAAATACCGGCGTCCGTAACCTCGCCGAGAAAGACCGTATGGGATGAGGTCTCCATTTTGTTGATGACCTTGCAGGTGATATAACCGCTTGCCTGCGGCAGGACAGGCAGCATATTTTTTATGAGCGGCTGATAGTCGGAAAATTTCTCCGTATCCCTGCCGCTTTTGAAGCCGAAATTGCCTATAACAAGCGGGTCGCAGTGCTCGCCGAGAATGTTGACCGCAAAAACGCCCGTGTCCGCAATACATTTGTTTGTAAAATTATCGTGGTTGATTGAAACGGCAACTGTCGCGGGCGATGATGTGATCTGCATTGCCGAATTTGCCGTGCAGCCCGTGGGCTTTCCGTCAGACCAGGCGGTTATAACATATACCCCGTAGGACAGCTTATAAAGCGCGGATTTGTTCATTGTGTTCTCCCCTTAGATATTTAAAAAAGCAAAGCAGGCGGCAGTAAAACCGCCGCCCCAGCGTGTAGAAAAGCCCTAAATTCGGATTGGATTTAGGGCTGATTTTTTATGTATGGATTATTCGCCGAAATATCTCTTGAGAAGGCCTGCGAAGGCTTTGCCGTGGCGCGCTTCATCCCTTGCCATCTCATGAACGGTATCATGGATCGCGTCAAGGCCCTGTTCCTTAGCAAGCTTTGCAAGATCAACCTTGCCCTGTGTTGCGCCGTTTTCCGCGGCAACGCGCATTTCAAGGTTTTTCTTAGTGGAATCGGTTACCACTTCACCTAAAAGCTCCGCAAATTTAGCTGCGTGTTCTGCTTCCTCATAAGCCGCTTTTTCCCAGTAAAGGCCTATTTCGGGATAGCCCTCCCTGTGCGCAACTCTTGCCATTGCAAGGTACATGCCTACCTCGCTGCATTCGCCGTTGAAGTTGTCGCGAAGGCCCTGGATGATCTCTTCGCTTGCGCCCTGCGCAACGCCGACGATATGCTCGGCAGCCCAGCTTGTTTCGCCGTTCTCTTCACGCTCTTTCATTGCAGCACCGCAAATGGGGCACTTTTCAATCGGTTCGTCACTTTCGTATCCGCATACGGGACAGTAATACTTTTTTGCCATAATAATTACTCCTTTTTAAAATTAATTTTTTATTTTATTGTTACAGCCGGGGCAAAGCCCGCTGTAATAAACATCTTTTCTTTCAACGGCAAAGCCGTCAAGCCCCTTGCCGTCAGGCTCAGGCACTTCAAAATCATAGATCTTGCCGCAGCCGGTGCAGATGAAATGACCGTGAAAATCAACATTCGCGTCATAATGCGTTTTAACATCGTCTATTGTTACGGGAATCAGGAAACCGTTTTCGCAAAGAGATTTCAAAGCATTGTAAACCGTGGTTTTGGAAAAGCTTGGGTTGCTTTTCAGCACGCTTTCGTAAATCTGAGCGGCGTCCGGGTGGGTCCTGTGCCCGTAAACATATTTATAAACGGCAATTCTCTGCGGCGTGGCGCGGAAGTTTTTTTCTTTAAATAAAGAAATAATCTGACTCTCTTGCATAAATAACACCTTGTAATGATTGTTATATTGTATCGAGTACAATTTAAGTATAGCACAAAAAATAATTTTGTCAACACTTTTTTTGAAAAATTTTACCGGTTTGCTTTAATTTGGTATTTTACCGGTAAAGAATGATTTGTTTTATATAAGTAAATCCGAAAAAATAAAGCGGCATAGAATCGGGTATACATTGCTTTTTTATTGCGGATAAGGTATACTTAGTGCGCAAAGGTCGGATTTTGCTGTCCGAATTTAACTTCAATACGGAGGTTGTTAAAATGATTACAGTCAATTTATATTATAGAGGAAAAGCCGGAGCGGCGAAAGCCTTTGCCGAAGAAATGGAAGCCTCCGGGATAGCGGATGCCATCAGAGCAGAGGAGGGAAACCTTCGGTATCAGTATTTTATTCCGCTTAACGATTCAAAAACGGTTCTGCTTATAGATTCATGGAGGGATCAAGCGGCAATTGATGCGCATCACGCCTCTCCCATGATGGAACAGCTTGCAGGGCTTCGTGAAAAGTATGACCTTCATATGACGGCCGAACGCTTTGTAAGCGAGGAAATCGGAACGGATGAAAAATTTATTCGGAAATAAATATAAATATAAATATTAAATCCCCCTTCAGGCAAGGCGGCGCAAAACATAGTGAGCGGCGCTGCAAACACCAATAAGAGGGGTATGATTTTTACTTATATTAAAGAAAGGAAAATACATGTGATCAATGTAAATTGGAAAAAGATAAAGCCTTATGAAAAGGCGTCCTTTGCAATTCCCGTAACGGTCATCTTGCTTGCCGTGCTGGCGGCGGCTGTTTTTACGGCGTTTGTAAATCCGCTTATATATATGCCGCTGAAGGTGCTTACCGCTGTTTTTGTCTTTATAACCGTTGCGTTTAATGTGCATATCGAATCGCGTATGCTGCAAATCTATCTGCTTTTGGGCGTTCTGGACGCTTCCATGCTTGCCGCCGTGCTGATGCCTTTTCCCGCGGGGCTTACGGTTTTTTTCTTTATTGCCTCGCTTCTTTCCTTGCTGATTTGCATAGGCGTTGCAGTCTTTGCCGGTATTTTCTTTAAGAAAGATACGCTTTATGATTTTCCGGAGCCGAAAAGGGATTCTGTTTTTTCGGGCAGGAATGTCATGTTTTTCGCGCCGCATGAGGATGATGAAATCAATCTTTACGGCGGAATTATAGAGCAGTATGTCAGCCGCGGCTCGGATGTGCGGATCGTGTTTTCCACAAACGGCGATTTTTACCGCCTCGGAAAGCGCAGAATCAAAGAGGCGCTCGCGGTTGCGAAAAAATATTCCGTTCCGGATGAAAATATTATTTTTCTGGGCTTTTCAGACAGTATTACAGATAAATCCGGAAAGCATATATACAACGCGCCGGCGGACGAGGTGCTGACGGCGGCTTCGGGGTATAAAAGAACATACGGCGCCGCGGGCAAGCCCCCGTTTTGCGATTGCGAATTTACGCGGCGCAATTATCTCAAGGCTTTTATAGATGTTATAGGAAAATACAAACCCGATACAATTTACTGCTGCGATTATGACGGGCATGCGGATCACCGCGCTTTAAGCCTGTTCTTTGAGGAGGCGCTCGGCGGTATTTTAAAGCGCGACCCAAATTATCATCCGCTTGTGTTCAAGGGCTTCGCTTATTCCACGGCGTGGAACGGCGCTCCCGATTATTACTGCTTCAACGCGCTTTCCACCCGCCTTAAGGAAGCGAGCGCAAGCATGCGCGAAACCAATACGTATCTGTGGGATAAAAGAGTGCGCCTACCCGTGGCGGGCAGGAGCCTTTCACGCGTTATGCAAAATTCCTCGGGATACATGGCAATGCAAGAGTATTCAAGCCAAACCGCAACCGACCACGCAAACGGGATTATGAATTCCGATAAGGTGTTCTGGTTGAGAAGAACGGACAGCGTGCTGTATGACGCGGCTGTCAGCGCGACAAGCGGCGATCCCCGCGCGCTTGCGGATTTCAAGCTCGTTGACAGCGACGATATTAAAAACGATGCGGGCTTGCCGCTCAAGGGTGTGTGGCGCGCCGATAAGGACGATGAAAAAAGGCTGGTGGCGTTTAAGCTTCCGCAGGCGCAGAAGATAAGCAGCGTTGTAATATACGAAAGCCCGCAGCCGAAGAACCATATCCTCAACGCGCAGCTTATTCTCGGCGCCGTTTCATACAATACGGGCGAGCTCAATGCAGGCGGCGCCACGGTGTTTGAGTTCCCGGAAGTTTCAACGGATATGATAGGTGTAAAGATAAAGAACTTTACAGGCGATTGCGAGCTTTTGAAGGTGGAGGCGTTTACAAGCCGCTTCAGCGATAGGGCGGAGCTGATAAAAGTGCAGAACGCAAACGGCGATTTCTGTTACGATTATATTACGGGAAAGACGGGGAAAGAGGATTTTACCGTATATACCTTCCCGAATCAGGCGGATTTTGCGTTTACGGCGGAAAGCAGTGACGAGGGCGTTTTGTGCAGCGTCAAAGACGGCGTTATCAAGGTCCACTGCCCGGAGGGGGAAACGGCGGTAATAACGGTGAAATCAAAGGATAACCCTGAACTATATGATTGCTTTACCGTAAGGAACCCCGATGAGCGGGAAAGATATATTCTTTCCTTTAAGCAAAAGAACGAACAGAAGATGTGGTCGTTTCCCATGCAGTGGGATTATTACCGCGGGCTCGTTCGCAGGCTCGGCGTTTATGCGCCCCGTAAAAAAAATTAAAGAAGGAGCCGCACACGGTCAAAATTAACAATTTAAAAATATTTTATATGGAAATTAAAAATATTTGAGGTATAAATTTAAATTGCGGTGATGATTCAATTTAATGAACACAAATATGGTTATATGAGCATGTTATGGTAAATAATAGAAACGGGGGGTGATTTCTTGCACACATCGGATAAGCAGGCGCTGATCAATCTTGCCGTTTTAACTGTAAAATATATGAAAAACAGCGGAAAAACAGATGAAGAAGTAAGGTATATACTCTCCAAGCGCCTGAATTTTTCAGATATCATGATAGATCAGATCATGTAACGCCGAAAAAAGAGGTCCTGCACCGATTTGGGTGCAGGACCTCTTTTTTTATACAGTGTGAAAACAAGGCGGTGACTGCCGGCAGGGGCGTCCTTACTCGGTATACTGCGGCATTTCCACAAAAGTCGGCTCGTGGCGCACCGCAGGCAGGAATTTGCCCATGATGTCCGCCGTTTTCACGGCAAGGCTGGAGGTGTTTATGCACGGGTGGCAGCCGATGTATTCGCCGTCCAGGATATCCTTGTCTATCACAAGGCGCACGCGGTTCTCCTTATCGTTCATAAGCCCTAAAACGGATACCGAGCCGGGCGTGATATCCAGAAATTCCTCCATGAATTCTTCTCCGGCAAAGGAAAGGCGGGCACAGCCGAGCTGCTTTGTGATGTCCTTGGTTTTAAACGGCTTGGAGCCGGGCATCATGAGCAGGTAAAAATCTGTTTTCTGCCTGTTGCACAGAAAGAGATTTTTGCATATCTCAACGCCCAATGTTTTTTCGATTTCCCTGCAAGCCTCCATCGTTTCGGCGGCAGGGTGGTCAACCCTTTTGTATTCGATTTCAAGCTCGTCCAAAAGGTCATAAACCCTTATCTCTTTTTCAAGCCTGCCGCTTAAATCGCCGGGTCTGCCGTTTTTCAGCTGCATATGATTTCTCTCTTTCCTTTAATCAATACATATAGTTTGCGGAACCGATCAGTTTCCCCGCTCGGTAATATGTCCGCGGCACTCTGCGCGCGATTCTGCACGGAAGCTCGTAATTGAACGAATGGGCGGCCTCCGAAACCTCCTCCATCGTCAGCTCCTTACCGCCGTTTTTGCCTATCAGCGTTACGGTATCGCCCACATGCGCCTCAATGCCCGTAACATCAACCATAAACTGATCCATGCACACTCTTCCGGTTATGGGCGCGAAATTCCCGTTGATAAGCACTCTGCCCTTGTTTGAAAGGCACCTCGGATACCCGTCCGCATATCCTACGGGAAGCGTTGCAATACGGCGCGGTTCGTCCGTTTTGTATGTGCCGCCGTATGAGATTTCACGGCCGGCTTCCAGCTCTTTTATGTGCGAAATATGGGTGCGCCACTCCATAACGGGCTTGATTTGCAGCAGGCTTTTGTCTACCTCGTGGGAGGGATACAGACCGTAAAGTATGATGCCCATTCTGCACATATCAAAATATTCGTCAAAATTCATTATGCCGGCGGAATTGTTTATATGTTTTATGGGAATATGGAGCCCGCGCGCCTCAAGCATTTTTATGAAAGCCTTGAATTTTTCCCTCTGCGCAACGGCTTTTGACAGGTCTGCTTCGTCAGCCGTTGCAAAATGGGAAAACAGCCCCTCCGCGTAAATTCCGGGCAGTCCGGCAATGTCCCTGCATATGTCGGCGCTCTCCTCGTTTACCTGAAAGCCTATGCGGCTCATTCCCGTGTCCGCGCAAATGTGGAAGGGAACGCGTTTTCCCTGCTTTTGCGCCTCGTCCGAAAGCGCCTTTGCGTCCTCCCGGCTGAAAATCGGTATGCGTATGCCGTATTTTACGATATCTTCAAAATACGGGCGCGCCACTGCCCCAAGAATCAGCAGCGGCGTTTTTATACCCGCATTTATAAGCTCTATAGCTTCCTCTATGCACGCAACGCCGTAAAAATCCGCCCTGCCTTCAAAAAGCCTCGCGAATTCTACGGCTCCGTGCCCGTAAGCGTCCGCCTTTATCACACAGAGCAGCTTAACATTTTGCGGCAGCTTTGCTCTTGTTGCGTTGAAATTGTGCTCTGCCGCGTCAAGGTCTATTGCGGCTTCTGTTCGGAAAAACATTCAATTACCTCTGATCACTTCTGAAAGCGGAGCGGCCTCAATGCCGTTTCGCTTAAATGCTTCGTTCAGCTTTTTTACAAATTCTATTGCCTTCGGTCCGTCGCCGTGAACACATACAGAATGGGCTTCAATTTCTATATCCTCGCCCGTGTATGCCTTTACCAAGCTGCATTTTGCCATTCTGATAACACGCGCAACGGCTTCGTTTTCGTCCTCAATCATGGCGCCCTCAAGCCTGCGGCTCCTGAGCGTGCCCTCCGCCTCATACGCTCTGTCCGCAAAAACCTCGCAGGCGTATCTGAGCCCCGCGCTCTTGGCGGCTTTTATCATCTCTGAGCCCGAGAGCGCCAGCATAATCAGGTCTTTGTCATAGTCGTATACGGCTTTGGCTATCGCGTCTGCAAGCGCCCTGCTTTTTGCCGCTGCATTATACATGGCGCCGTGCGCCTTAACATGCTCCAGTTTTACGCCCTTAGCCCTTGCAACGGCGCCTATCGCGCCCAACTGATACAGCGTTATATCATATACCTGTTCGGGCGTCATATCCATATCCAGCCGCCCGAAATTCTCCCTGTCGGGATAACCGGGGTGCGCGCCCGCACCCGTCCCGCCTGCCGCGCAGAGTTCAAGCGTTTCTGCAATGATTTCCGCGCTCCCGGCATGGAAGCCGCACGCTATGTTGGCGCTGTTGATATATGGGATGATTATGCTGTCAGCGCCTGCGCCCTCGCCGAGGTCGCAGTTCAGATTTATTTTAAACACAAGATCACACTTTCGGAATATTTTAATATTTGAGCTCGGTGTTTTTCACATCCGTAATAAACATATGCCCCGGCGAATGTGTTATTGCAATTTCCGGCTTCGCGTTCATAACCGCGTTCTGGGGCGTTACGCCGCACGGCCAGAAAACCGGCACTTCTCCGTCCTTAACGGTAACGGCTTCGCCGTAATCGGGCTTTGAAATATCTTTTATACCGATAAGCGCCGGGTCGCCTATATGTATCGGCGCGCCGTGCACCCTCGGCATCGCCGCGGTAACATTTACCGCTTTCACAACAAGCTCGTAGGGTATCGGCCGCATGGAAACCACCATGCTTCCTCCGAATATCCCGGCTTTTTTAAGCGGTATATCGGTGTTGAACATCGGCACATTTTTGCCCTCTTCAATATGGCGCACCGGTATGCCGGCTTCAAGCAGCTCGGCTTCAAACGAAAAGGAACAGCCTATAAGAAAATATACGAAATCCTCCTGCCATATATCCGAAATATCGCACACTTCCTCTGCCGGCACGCCGTTTTTCCATATCCTGTATTTTGGAAAGTCAGCGGCAACATCGGCGTTATCCGCCATTTCCCTAATCACTCTTGAGCCCGCTTCGCCAACCTCTAAAATCGGGCAGGGGCGCGGATTTCTTGTGCAGAAAAGCAAAAAATCAAACGCAAGCGCCTTTGGCAGTATGCAGAGATTTGCCTGCGCGTATCCCGCGCACATGCCGCTTGTTTGACCGGTTATTTTTTGTTCCTTTATAAGCTGCCTGACCGCTTTTGGCTCCATAGCCGAAAAGTCCATATCTCCACCAACCTTACAGTTTATTTATCTTCTCTCTTAACGCTTCAAGCCTTTTGCCGGATTCTTTTGCGGCGCTTTCCGCCTCTGCCGCGCTTACCTGTTTAAATCTTATCCTGTACCCCGGCAGCGCCTGCGCAAGAAGCGGCATATCCGCGCTGATCACGGTTGCGATCTTGGCGTATCCGCCGGTAGTCTGCCTGTCCGCGCAGAGGATTATGGGCATGCCGCTGTCCGGCACCTGCACGCTCCCCGGCGCAATTCCGTCGGATATAATATCCATTGCACTTTTTCCGCCCAGCGGCGTGCCGTTAAGGCGCACGCCCATCCTGTCCGCTTTATCCGAAACGCTGTATTCGGTGCCGAAAAAGGTTTTCAGGTCTTTTTTTGTAAACATAAAATCCTGCGGCCCCGCAACTGCCCGCAGGCAGATTTCCTTGCTGAAAATAAATTCGGGTACCGCGCGTTTGTCAATATGCTCAAGCTTCTTGTGCGGCAGGATTTTGATTTCATCGCCGGTGCGCAGCTTTCTGCCGTGAAAGCCGCCCGCTTTTGCCTTTAAATCCGTTGAACGGCTGCCTAAAAATTCCGGCACATCAATACCGCCGCTCACCGCAAGGTACGCGCGCACGCCGCCTTGGATTTTGCCGCATATCAGCACATCGCCGGCTGAAATTTCATAAACCCTGTTGGTCCGCACGGGCGCTTTGTTTATCCAAGCTTCCATACGCGCTCCGCTGAGGCATATCGCGCAGTCCTGTGTGAAAACCGCGGCAATTCCCGTTACCGTCATTTCAAGCGCGGCGGCGCCGGCGTCGTTGGAAAGCAGTATGTTTGCTGTTCTGAGCGCCGTCATATCCATTGCCCCGCACTGTGAAAAGCCGTATTTCATGCAGCCGCTGCGCCCCTCGTCCTGCACGGTGGTAAGCAGCCCCGCGCGCACGATCTTAATTCCCACGGCGTATCTCCTCGCAATCTACGGCATATTCGCCGTTCTCGCATTTTTTGTCCGTCTCGTAAAATTCTTCCTGTGAGATTCTGTAAAATCTTATCCTGTCCCCGGCGCGGTAAAGGATCGGGCTGTCTTTGCCGGCGTCGTAAACCCTTACCGGCGTTTTGCCTATGAGCCGCCAGCCGCCGGGGGAGTCGGACGGGTAAATCCCCGTCTGGTTCCCACCTATGCCTACGCTTCCGCGCGGTATTTTTACCCTCGGCGTTTCAAGGCGGGGAACCGCTATCCGCTCGTCCATGCCGCCGAGATATGCAAAGCCCGGCAAAAAGCCGAGCATATAAATAGGGTAGTCGCGCCCGGTGTGGATATTTATGATCTCTTCCTTGCCAAGCCCCGTTATTTGTTCAACGCTTTCCATATCGGGGGCTAATTCGCCGTCATAGCATACCGGGATCTTGTATAAAACAGGCTTGAAATCACGCGCCCCGCCCGCGCTTTTCCGAAGCCTCTTAAAAGCCCTTATAAGCTCCTTCTGAGATGTTTTGAGCGGGTCGTAAATAACGGTAACGCTGCAAAATGCGGGTATGTACTCAACGGCGCCCGGAATTTCCGCTCTTTCCGCAGCCGCCGTGAAAGCGGTCACACGCCCGTTTGTCTGCATATTTATTTCATTTCCGAAATTGACGGTAACGGCGCAGTCGCCGCACGGCAGGTACTTCGTTTTCATCGCGTAAAATATCCCTTTGCAAGTGTGCGCTCAAACCACTCGCGCGTTTTGTCCTCTACCGAGGAGGGGAATTCGATCAGCGCCCTCATCAGAGCCACAAGGGGCAGGTTTATATTTTTGCCGATGCCGTCAATATACGGGCGCGGCTTTCCGTACATATCCAGCATTCCCGCCGCCGCCGCGGCGTCCATCGCGGCCGACTGCTCTTCCATATCGTGGAAAAGCTCCGGCTTCCTGAGCAGAAAAGCCGTTGCCGCCATAAGCGCGTTGCAGCCCCAGTCTGAAACCGTAGCGGTTATGATATTGTCCGCAACCGTGTCGGCAAGTATTCCGAAACCGCTTCCCGCCTTGCAGCCGCCCGTTTCCGCGTAGGGCACGTATTTTCTTATATGTTCCTCAATGGCAGCCATTCCGATTTCATTGCCGAGGTCGCCTATGGAAAGGTTGTAGACCCCTTCGTCCCTGCACATTTTAAACAGAACATCGTATTTTGCCTCAACACCCGTTGTGTTCACCCCAACCGCGTTGTGGTAATAGCCGTTTTTGTTGCGGCCGGGCGCCTCAATGCTCACAGCCGCGCAGGGCTTTCCGTGTGAAAGGATCTCCTTTGCCTGAACGGGCGCCTCTTCGCGCTCCTTTGTAAAAATAATATATGAAACCGTGTTCTCGCTTATGTTGTCTATATCCTGCGTAACAGGGAAATCAAGCACATTTGATATGGCTTTTACGGCTTTCTCGCACTGGCTCGGAATAATGAGCACGGGCTTCGCGCCGAACGCCTTTATAATGAATTTCGCAAAAATGCAGCTTGATATTATACCGTCTGTTTCCGCCTCCTCCCAGGGGAGCAGAACAAAGCCGGTAAATATAAAGACCTTTTCGCCTTTTTTTACATGCTTTATAAGACCCTTCGCGCCGTTTGTGGAAAGCGGCTCGCCGGTAAACCTGCGCGCGCCCTCGTAAAGGATCCTGCACACGCCGTATCCCCGCGGGTCAAGGTTCATAAGCGTGTCCAGATTGCAGCCTACATTATATATCGTAAGTTCCTCTTTATTCATAGCAAACCTCGTTCAGAAAATCATGAGCAGGCTCAGTCCGCCCTGCACTGTTCCTCAAAATCGGCAACAAGCGCGTCCTGAAGCTTTTTGAGCATTTCGGGGGCTTTTCCGCCAACCTCTTTTCCGTCAACCGTTTTAACCGGCACACAGAATGAACCGGTTGAGTGCACAACGATCTCATCCGCGTCCATAAGCTCGTCAAGCGTGTAATCGCGCTCCTCGGTCTTAAAGCCCAGCCTTTTTGCAAAATCAAGCAGCCTAAGCCTCGCCGTGCCGGGCAGAACCTTGTCGTCCAGCTGGTGTGTGATCACCGTGCCGTCTTTAAATATAGATACATTTGAATGCGCGCATTCCGTAACGATATTCCCTCTGTGGAAAATAGCCTCCTCGCACCCGGCTCTGTCAGCGGCAGTCGCCGCCAGGCAGGAGGGGATAAGATTCAGCGTTTTGGCGTTGCAGTATAAAAAGCGCCGGTCCTCATATGTAATCACATCTATGGGCTTATAGGTGTCCGCAACAGGGCAGGGAGTCAGCGTGATCCAAAGGTTCGCTTTCATGCCTTCCTCATAAATGTGCTTTCTAAGCCCGTTTCCGCGCGTCACCTGCATATAAACAAACTGATCTCCGTCGTCAACCTTAAGCACAAGCTCTGCCAGAAGCTTCTCAAGCTCGGAGCGTTCAATCGGCATATTTATGTCCAAAAGCTTGGCGCTCCTGTAAAATCTGTCCAGATGCGCAGGCAGGTCAAATATCTTGTGATTGTGGGAATAGGTGGCGTCATATATGCCGTCCCCAAACCAGCAGACTCTGTCGGTCATAGGTATTTTCATTTCCTCAATAAGGCCGTATTCGCCGTTGTAATAGCCTAAATTTTCCATAGATACCCTCCTGAAATCAGCTTTATTCGTAAAAATGGGCATACGAAGCTATAATAAGCGCCGTTGCCCACCTAAGATATTCTAATACATATTTTTATAAAAGTAAATATGCTTTTTACTAAAATATGTACCTAAATATCCGCCTCAAGCAGAATGGGGCAGTGGTCGGAGCCGTAAATGTCTGTAAGTATGTCGGCAGAAACCAGTTTTTTATCAAGCCGTTTTGAAGAGATAAAATAATCTATGCGCCAACCGGCGTTCTTTTCCCTCGCCTTGAACATATAGCTCCACCAGCTGTAAATGCCTTCACGGTCGGGATAAAAGTATCTGAAGGTATCGGTAAAGCCGCTGTCAAGCAGCCGCGTCATTTTGGAGCGTTCCTCGTCCGTGAACCCTGCGTTGCCGTGATTCGTTTTCGGGTTTTTAAGGTCTTTTTCCGTGTGCGCAACATTCAGGTCTCCGCAAAAGATTACCGGCTTTTTTCTGTCCAGCGCGGTAATATAATCAAAAAAAGCGTCCTCCCATTCCATGCGGTAGCCGAGCCTTGTAAGCTCGCGCTGCGCGTTCGGCACATAGGCGTTTATAAAGAAAAAATCTTCAAATTCAAGCGTTATCAGCCTGCCTTCTCTGTCATGCGCCTCTATGCCCATTCCGTATTTCACGCTTATAGGCTCTTTTCTGGTAAAAACCGCCGTACCCGAATAGCCCTTTTTCTCGGCGTAATTCCAGTAAGCCAAATAGCCGTCGGGCTCAAAATCTATCTGCCCCTGCTGCAGCTTTGTTTCCTGTACGCAGAAAATATCCGCCTGCGCCTCATTGAAAAATTGCAGAAAGCCCTTGTTCACACAGGCGCGCAGCCCGTTTACATTCCAACTGATAAACTTCATATAACCAGCCCTTCCTTATGCTTATAAAGTACCATATTTTTCCTGCCCGCGCAATAATTTTATGAAAGGGGCTTGACAACTTTATGTTTTGTGGTAAAATAAATAGCACTGGGGGAGTATAGCTCAGCTGGGAGAGCATCTGCCTTACAAGCAGAGGGTCACAGGTTCGAGCCCTGTTACTCCCACCACCAAAAGCACTTTTCATGAAGTGCTTTTTATTTTGCCTATCAACTGTATATATAATTGTTTTTCTTGTAATATATTTGACCCGCGGAGCGGCTGCCTTTAAAAGCGCGGCGCGCGGCAGGAGTTCCCGGTATCCCTTTTCGGAAAAGTGTGGTTCAGATCTATGAAATTTGATGATTTTATTGCGGAAATCAAACGCAGGTATCCCGATTGCGGGAATACGGAAGGTATCGCCCTTGCTGTTGACGAGGCGCTCCACCTTGAGGGCGACGGGGATATGGTCTACGAAAACAAGGATTATGTTATCTGTAAGTATGTCCATACGCTCAGGCTCTATAAAGTTGAAAGCGGCGAGCCTTTAACCGTCCGTTTCTGCGCCTACGGTGTAGGCGGCAAGCTTTACACCGATATTGACGATTATGAGCTGACCGATTATACTTGCTTTGATTTTCTGCCGGATTGGTAAATCCTGCGGTTACGCGCGGCGTGCAGACGCCGGTATAATCGCGCCATAATAAAACCACGCCGTAAATTTTGCATATATTGCTTGCCTGCTTCTTCTTTGTGATGTATACTTGGATTATACAGAGGAACCGGAGGTGCCTGCAATATGAAAAAATATATCTTTTTCGATGCAATGGGCGTGATTTTCACAGTAGGTGATGATACAAACGATTTGCTGGTGCCCTTTGTGACCGGCAAGAATAAAAAGATAACGCCTGCGGAGATATGCGCCGCATATATGCGCGCAAGTCTCGGCGAGATAACAGCAATGGATTTTTGGAAAAGCGTCGGCTTGGGCGCGTATTATCCTGAAATCGAGCTGGAATACCTTAATGATTACATTACGCTTGACGAGGAGTGCGTTGAAGCGCTGATCAGCCTCGGTAAATCTTATGAGCTCGGCATCATTTCAAACGATGTTTCGGCGTGGTCTGCATATCTGCGGGCTAAGTTTTTGCTTAACGGGTTTTTCAAAACGGTCATAATCAGCGGAGATGTCAAATTGAGAAAGCCGGATAAGCGTATATTTGAAAAGGTGAAATGCGCCGGCAGGGACTATTCTGACTGCGTTTTTATTGACGACAGGGTTAAAAATCTTATTCCGCCGTCCGAGCTTGGGTTTAAAACACTTCTGTTTAACAGGAACGGCGAGCAAAACGATACATATACACCGCAGGTCACTCGCTTTTCTCAGATACCTGACGCGGTAAATAAGCTGTTTGAGGAATAGGTATGGAGATAAGAAAAATGACCTCCGCGGATTGGAGCAAAGCCTTTTGTCTTTGGCAAAGCTGCGACGGTATCGGCATTAGGGAAAAGGACGATTCACAGGCGGGCTTCAATCGGTTTTTGGCGCGTAATCCCGATACCTGCTTTGTTGCTGACGACGGCGGAGCCGTTTGCGCAACAGTGCTTGCCGGCAATGACGGACGCAGAGGCTATATCTATCATCTTGCCGTTTCGCCGGAATACAGAAACAAAGGCTTGGGTTCGGCGCTCATAGAAAGGGTATTGCGTTCTTTGAACGAATGCGGAATAGAAAAAGCCGCTCTTGTCGTTTTTAAAGAAAACAAAAATGGCAATGCTTTTTGGGAAAAGAACGGATTTAAAACGCGGGGCGACCTTTTATATCGTGATAAGGAATTCTGATTTATGCGCGAATTTTGGGATATATATGATATCAACAGAAAGCTGACCGGCAGAACAGTGGAACGCGGGAAGCCTATGGCTGAACCGGAGGGATTTGATGGACAATACAGAAAAATTCAGCGGCAGGGCTGAGATTTACAGCGCCGCAAGGCCTTCCTACCCGGATTCGCTTTTTGATTATCTGAAAAGCGAGCTCGGTGTGAATGAAAACACGGTTTTCGCCGATATTGCGTCCGGCACGGGCAAGTTCACCGAACCGCTTGTTAAAATGGGCTGTACCGTGTACGCGGTTGAGCCGAACGGCGATATGCGCAGGCAGGCGGAGCAGCTGCTGGGCGGCTGTAATCATTTCATTTCCGTAAACGCGGGAGCGGAAAATACCGGTCTGCCGGATGCTTCGGTAGATTATATTTCCGCCGCGCAGGCGTTTCACTGGTTTGATCCGCAGCTTTTTGCGGCGGAATGTAAAAGAATATTAAAGCCGGAGGGTAAAGTGATTATACTTTACAATATGCGGGATGAAAAAGCGCCCCTTACGGTACGCCTTGCCGAGGTGTGCCGCAGGCTTTGCCCGCATTTCAAAGGCTTCGGCGGCGGAAATACAAACGCAGCTTTAGAAGACTTTTTCAGCGGCGGCTTCAAAGAGCTCTCTTTTGAAAATGACCTGTATTACAGCCGAAAATCGTTTGTTCAGCGCATGCTTTCCGCGTCATACGCCCCGCTTGAAGACGCCCCTGATTATTCGGCTTTCGTGAAAGAATTAGAAAGCCTTTTTGATGAATTTGCGCAAAACGGGGTTTTGCTTATGCCAAATCATACATATATGTATATCGGTGTTGTGTAAAGTAAAACAACTTTACAAATTTTATCGTATTTTAAATCAAAATATAAGCAATAAACTCCGCATGGATATGCGGAGTTTATGATTTGCCTTACACAAAGTTTACATTGTTGTCCTTTATCCAGTAATAGATCTGCACAATATACGCCAGCACCTGCGGACCCCGCATAAGCTGCCCGTACCACGGCTCGCTGAGCGCGTCCGGGTCGTTCATAAGCTCGTTGATTTTGCTCAGGTTCAGCATATCGCGCAGGGGAGAGGTCTTGTCTGCCAGAACCCGGCGGGTCATTTTGCAAACCTCTTTAAAATAAATCGGATTGTGCGTTTTGGGATAAGGGCTTTTTTTGCGCCATGTGATCTCATACGGCAGCTCGTTTTCAAACGCCTTGCGCAGCACGCCCTTTTCGCGCCCGCCGCAGGATTTTATGCTCCACGGCATATTGTAGGCGTATTCAACAATTCTGTAATCGCAAAACGGCACGCGCACTTCAAGCGAGCTTTCCATACTCATAACATCCTTGCGCACAAGCAGCGTTTGCATGAACCAGTCAAGATTCAGGCGAAACATCTCTCTCATTCGGCGCTCGGTTTTGCTGTCCGTGTCGAGATAAGCGGTTTTTGCCACCGTTTCAAGATAGCGCTGCCGCGCGTATTCCGCTCCGTTCGGCAGCAGTCCGTCCTTAAGTATGCTTTGCCGCACATCGGTTGAGCGGCTCCACGGGAAGGTCTCCTCAAATAAAATATCCTTATTATGGTACCACGGGTAGCCGCCGAATATCTCGTCGGCACATTCTCCGGAGAGGGCTACGGTTTGCTCCTTTTTGACCTCGCGGCAAAACAGCAGCAAAGAGGAATCCACATCCGTAAACCCCGGCAGGTTTCGGGCGTATGTGCTTTCAATCAGCGCGCGGGCAACGCTCTTATTGTCTAAAATAATGTTTTTGTGATTGGTGCCCAGGTACTCGGAAATCATGCCTATATAGTCGCTGTCCTTGTTCGGCTGAAACAGACTTTTCCTGAAATACTTATCATTGTCCGTATAATCCACGGAATATGTGTAAAGTGAATTGCCTTTACGCTTGTAATCGTCGCTTGCCACCCGGCTTATAATAGACGAATCTAATCCGCCGCTCAGAAAAGTGCAGAGCGGCACATCGGAAACAAGCTGCCGCCTGATAGCGTCTGTCACAAGGCTGTGGGTATGTTCTATGGTTTCGCTTTCGCTTTCCGTGTGCTCGGCAGCCTCAAGGCGCCAGTATTCCTTTATCTCATACTTTCCCTTGCTGTATTTCAGGTACGAGGCGGGCGGCAGTTCTTTTATATCCTTGAATACCGCAGTGCCTATCGTCTTGGCGGGGCCCAGCATAAATATCTCGTTCAGCCCGTTTTCGTCAACATCCGTACGAACCTCCGGTATCAGAAGCAGGCTTTTGATACGGCTCGCGAAGGCGAAGATTCCCCGAACATCTGTAAAGTATAACGGCTTTACTCCAATTCTGTCCCTGCAAAGGAAAAGCTCTTTACACTCATCATCCCATACGGCGTACGCAAATATGCCGTTCAGCTTTTTGCAGCTCTCCTCTTTCCAGCAGTGGTAAGCCTTTAGCACCACCTCCGTGTCGCAGTGTGTGTCAAACGAATATCCCGCCGCGGCAAGCTCGCCGCGAATCTCCTCTGTGTTGTATATTTCGCCGTTATATACTATAGTATATTTCCCGAATACCATGGGCTGCGCGCCCTTTTCCGGATCTATAACGGAAAGCCGCCTGTGTATCAGCGAAACATACGGCTTTGTAATATCCCCAAAGCCGTCCGGCCCCCTCATTTTAAGGCTTTCGCTTATATTTTCAATAAGCGGCCTGCGTTCCCTTAAATCTATGTCTTTAGCCAGCATTCCTGCTATTCCGCACATGGTATCACCTCAAAAATTATGTTTATTTTAATTATATGCGAAACTGTGCGGCACGCGAATAAACACGCAGATAAATTTTAAAAAAATGCTTGACTATGCGTTTTACTTATGCTATATTATTAGGGCGTTAAGAAACGCTGGTGTAGCTCAGTTGGTAGAGCAGCTGATTTGTAATCAGCAGGTCAGGGGTTCAAGTCCGTTCACCAGCTCCATTTTTATGGGAGAGTTCCCGAGCGGCCAAAGGGAACAGACTGTAAATCTGTCGCTATTCAGCTTCAGTGGTTCGAATCCACTCTCTCCCACCAAAAAGGCTCTGTTTTAAAGCGGAGCCTTTGTTTTTTGCCTTGTTCTGCAAAAAACAGTATGTTAAACGGCATAAAAAATGAGATTTGGCATTATGCTCAAATCTCATTTTTTGTAATATTGCATTGTTTTTCAATCTATCTTTAGCTTTGTTTACAAAATATTCATATGTAAGTATTTATGATGAATATTTAATAACAGCTATATATTTGTCAAAATCACATGTTTGGATTTCCCAATTTCCACCGTGTCCGCTCGTTAGAGATTTTATTGCTGACCTTGCTTCATCATAGCTATGTAAGTAAATACTTTATAATTAGTATTTGTGTGTGTTTTTAACCAATCAAATAA
>CAYOPQ010000007.1:0-39307 GCA_964405895.1 uncultured Bacteroides sp.
AGATAGCGGAATATATATATCTTGCCGTAACCGATTTTGAAAATAAAAAGGATACAATCAAAAACGGCGTTGCCCGCATATGTGAAAAATATCCGCTCTATGAATAACCGCATAGTATCCTATAATACAATGTTATAAATGTTATATTAATATTTTCGGAAGTGAAAATGTGTTAAAGCTGTTTGCAAAATTATTCGGCGCGGTAATGGGGTTCTTTTACTCTTTTTATAAGCGCAGGGAAACAGAATACAAAATAACCTTTATATCACGCCAGAGCGAAACGCCGTCAACCGATTTTCGTTACCTTATAAATGAAATAAAAACGAATTATCCGCGCTATAAGGTGGTTGTGCTGTGCAAGATGATACCTGCCTCTTTAGGCGGCAAAATAAAATATTTGGGTGAAATGCGCCGTCAGATGAAAGCTATGGCAACCTCCAAGGTGGTTGTGCTGGACGGGTACTGCATTCTTGCCTCTATGCTGAAGCATAAAAAGGAGTTAAAAATCATACAGCTTTGGCACGCCCTGGGCGCGTTCAAAAAATTCGGCAGATCCGTGCTGGACAGGGAAGGCGGCAAATCCTCAACAACCGCAAAGGCGTTTAAGATGCACAAAAATTACAGCCTTATAGCCGCAAGCGGAGACGCGTGTGTGCCGTATCTGTCCGAGGCGTTCGGTCAGCCGGAAAGCAAATTTATACCTATAGGCACTCCGCGTATGGATTATCTTACCGATGAAAGCGAAAACGAGAGAGTGAGGGGCAATATCCTCGCGAAGTATCCGCAGCTTGGCAACGGGCGCAGGAATATCCTTTATGCGCCCACATTCCGCGACACGCCGCAGGACCGTGAGGCGCTTGAAAAAGCAGTCGAGGAACTTGTGAACCATGTGAATTATTCGGATTTCAACCTTATCGTAAAGCATCATGTGGTGGATACAAATCTGGAGCAGATCTATACGGATTCCCGTATGAACATGGTGCAGGGGAGCAGCTTTGCCTCAATGGATTTTATGAGTGTGGCGGATTATGTCATAACCGATTACAGCTCCGTCATATATGAAGCGCTTTTAAAAGAGCTTCCCATATATATTTACTGCTTTGACAGTGATAAATATCTTGACGAGCGCGGCTTTTATATTGATTTTTGGGCGGATATTCCCGCTCTCTATTCCAGAAACGCAAAGGGCATCTGCGATTTCATAGCAATGGATATGCGCGCCCCTGCCGAAAAGGCGGAAAAATTTAAGAAAGCCTATGTCAACAAGCGCTTTGCCTGCGTAACCGCGGAATACGGCAGGCTTATAGACGAACTTGCCCACGGCGTTTATGACGGGCGCTATAATTACGGTGTCATATCCGATACAGAGCCGGCGGCGGAAAATGAGGAACAGCCGGCTGACGGCGGCGCCGTGCGTACCTCTGCTATTGATGCTGACGCTTCGGAAAAGGAAGCTACAGAAGAAATAAAAGATGAGCAAGCTTAAATCCATGCTGTACCCGGCGCTGCAAAGGGCAAGGCACGCCGGCTTTGCACAAGAGTTTGAAAGAGCAAAAAAACTTCCGCTCAACGATAAAAAAATACTTATGTATTCGTCGTCAAAGGGAAGGCTCGGCGGCAATCTGCTCGCAATCAAAAAGTATATAGAGAAAAACGGCCTTGATTATGAGATACGCGCGGTCACCTCGGTTGACCCGCTCCCTCAAGGGGAGCTTGCGGCGGAAATGGCGCAAAGCCGGTTCATTCTTGTCGATGATTATGAGCCGCTTGTGTATGTTCTTCGCCTGCGCCCGGGGCAGAAGCTCGTTCAGGTGTGGCATGCCATGGGCGCTTTCAAACGCTTCGGCTACGGCAGGAGCTCGGCGGAAAAGAATTCGCTCACGCACAGGAATTATACGGACGCCGTTGTGTCCTCGCCTGAAATCGTGCCGATATATGCCGAGGCGTTCGGAATTGACGAAAGCCGCGTAAAGCCCTTGGGAACGCCGCGGACGGATTGTTTTTTTGACTCCGCCTATGTCGACTCCGCCAAAAACAGGCTTTATGATAAAGAGCCGCGCCTGAGGGGCAGAAAAATCTGCCTGTTCGCGCCCACCTTCAGAGGCGAAAATGTGCACGGCGCTTATTACCCGCAGGGCTTTTTTGATATTAAACGGTTTATGGATAGGCTGCCCGAACAATGGGCGCTTATTATTAAGATGCACCCGTTCATAAAGGAAAAAACGGATATACCCGCGGGGCTTGAAAACCGCGTTTTTGATTTTTCCGAGGAACGGGAAATAAACGATATTCTCTTTATTGCCGATGTGCTTGTTACGGATTATTCCTCCGTGATTTTTGAAAACGCCGTTATCGGCAATCCCGCCGTGCTGTATGCTCCGGATCTTGACGAGTATAACGGCGGCAGGGGCTTTTATTACGGCTATTCGGATTATTCGTGCGGAGAGGTCGTTTATCAGTTTGATGATTTGGCGCCGGCAGTTCTGCGCGCAAGGCGCGGCAACGAAAAGCTGGCGGAGTTTAAAAGCAGATTTATCCCTCTTTGTGACGGGAAATCCTGCGAAAGATTTGTTTATGAGATTTTGAAGTGAGGAAAATGAGTTACGGTTTATCAGCAAAATTTGCAAATTTAAAGCCTTCGGCTGTAAGGGAAATTCTTAAAGTGACGAATGAGCCGGGCATGATCGCCTTTGCGGGCGGCTCGCCGGATACCGCCGCGTTCCCGTGCGAAGAGGTGACAAGGCTTGCCGGGGAGATTCTTGCGCAGGATCCTGTTTCGGCGCTTGTTTACGGCGTTTCGGAGGGTTATGAGCCCCTGCGCAACACGGTAAAAGACTGGCTCAAAAGGCGTGAAAACATCGGCACGGACGAGGATACCGTCATTATTACGGCGGGCGGCACCCAGGTTATGGATATAACCACGCGCGTGCTCGCGTCGGAGGGGGATACCGTCATCTGTGAGGAGCCGTCGTTTATAGGATCTCTGAACTGCTTTCGCTCCCACGGCTGTAAGCTTGCCGGTGTTCCGATAGATGACGACGGCATGAATATGGAAGCGCTGGAAAAAGTGATAAGCGAAAATCCGAACGCGAAATTTATATATACCATACCGAATTTCCAGAATCCCGGCGGCACGACCATGAGCCTCGAAAAGCGCAAAAGGCTGTATGCGCTTGCGCTTGAACATAATCTTGCCGTCCTTGAGGACGACCCTTACGGCAATCTGCGTGTGGAGGGCACGGCGGTGCCCTCCATAAAGAGCATGGATACAGAAGGCATTGTGTTTTACGCGGGCTCGTTTTCAAAAATACTTGCGCCGGGAATCAGAGTGGCGTACGCCGTAGTGCCTAAAAAAGCCGCGGCAGCCTTCACGATAGGCAAGCAGGTTTCGGATGTCCATACCGGCGTGTTGAATCAGATGATCGTTTCGCGCTGGTTTGATGAATATGATGTGGATCAGCATATAGATGATATCAGGAATATCTACAGGCGCAAGCTCAATCTTATGTGCGATTGCCTTGATCAATACTGCGCAGGCTTTATATCCTATGTGCGCCCGCAGGGCGGGCTGTTTATTTGGGCAAAGCTGCCGGACGGCGTTGATATGCTGAAATATGTAAACGCTCTGCTCAAACAAAAGGTGGCTGTTGTGCCGGGCAGCGCGTTTATGACGGATGATACAGCGCCGTGCAGCTATATACGCCTCAATTTTTCAACCCCGAGCGATGAGGATATTGTTAAGGGCGTAAAAATCATGGGCGATACCGCCAAAGCGTTTTTAGGCGCTTAACAAATAGGATATAAATCAAAATCGCTTGATTAACCGGATTATGAAAGATAAATACAAGCAGTGATTCTGCATAAAGGATGGATGTTATGGAAGAACAACAGATTGCGGCAAAAAGAAAAAGAAGCTTATCGCTGATTCAGCCCACCTCTGTGCCCACCTTGGGCAATTATCTCGGCGCAATGCGCGGCTGGCCCGAATTTCAAAAAGAGTTTGATACCGTATACGGCGTTGCAGATCTTCATTCTATCACCGTAAGGCAGGAGCCGCAAAAGCTCAGAAAGCAGACGAATGAGCTCTTTGCAATGCTGCTTGCCCTCGGCTTGGACCCGAATGACGGAATCGTTTTTATTCAGTCGCAGGTGCCGGCGCATTCCCAGCTTGCGTGGATACTCAACTGCTACACGCAGTTCGGGGAGCTTTCCAGAATGACGCAGTTCAAGGATAAAGCCGTTCAGCATAAAGATAATGTCAACGCGGGTTTGTTTACTTACCCCTGCCTGATGGCGGCGGATATTCTGCTGTATCAGGCGGATATTGTGCCCGTCGGCGCCGACCAAAAGCAGCATCTTGAAATCACGCGCGATATTGCCGAGCGCTTTAACGGCATATACGGCAATGTTTTCACCGTGCCGGAGGCGTATATTCCAAAAACCGGGGCGGCAAGGGTCATGAGCCTTCAGGACCCCACCCGTAAAATGAGCAAATCAGACCCCAATCCAAAAGGCTCGGTCTATCTTACCGATTCGCCGGAAGTCATTATGAAAAAATTCAAGTCTGCTGTAACGGACAGTGAAATGTCCGTCCGCTTCGCGGAGGGGAAGGACGGTATCAATAACCTTATGACCATCTATTCGGCGGTTACGGGCGAAAGCCTTGCGCAGATAGAGTCTGATTTTGCAGGAAAAGGCTACGGGGATTTCAAAAAGGCTGTGGGAGAGGCTGTCGTCGCCGAACTCGAGCCGATTCAGAAAAGATATAACGAATTGCTGAACGATAAGCAGTATCTTGAGGAATGCAGAAAAAACGGCGCGGAAAAGGCGTCGCGCATCGCGTCGCGCACCCTCGGCAAGGTGATGAAAAAGGTCGGCTTCCTGCTTGGATAAACACGGCTGACATTTGCGGCGCTTCAGCCGCCGCGGTGTGAAAATGCAGCTTTCGCGCCGCAGGATTTGGCATTATTACCAATATTACCGCCCAAAAATTGTTTATAAAAACGAATAAAATTCAATAATCGTGTTGAAAATTCTGAAAAAATATGTAATTATGTAATTATAGGCAGTATGGATAACTGCACATAATTTTATTCTTTCAGCCGCCGCTGCAAAAGCGCACTGGCGGTAAACAGGAGGTAATACCATGAAGAAACCAAGAATCAAACGGCTGATTTGCGTACTGTGCGTCCTAATGGCATGCCTTACGGCTGCGCCGATTCAGGCTCTCGCCGCGTCGGCAGTCCTGACCGACGAAGAGGTTCAGCAGCGCATAGCGGAGCGCGTTGAAAGCAGCAGCACCGAGATCACGGTAATGTCCTTCAATGTTGCCGGTCCATGGGGAAATGCTCTTGGTAATTTATTCGGCATTCGTCCGCAGGCTGCCGCTGAAGTCATTGCGCAGGTTCTTCCCGATTCATTCGGCACACAGGAGATGAATTATGTTTGGGAAGAATTTTTTGAAGAGCTTTTGCCGTTCTATGATTACTATGGCGTAGAGCGCGGCGGCGATTCAGATGAAACAAAACGCGAAAAAAACACCATTTACTGGCTCAAAGATAAATACACGGCTGTGGATATGGGCACCTTCTGGCTCAGCGAAACTCCGGATGTAGAAAGTCAATACGAAGGCGCCGGCTGTAACCGCGTATGCACATGGGTTCTTCTTGAGGATATTAATACAGGCATGCGTTACCTGCATATGAATACACATCTTGACAACGCTTCCGATGAAGCAAGAAATTACGGCGCTCAGGTCATCGTGAATGAGCTTGAAAAGATATTGGAAACCTATCCGGATGTGCCTGTTATCCTGACCGGCGATTTCAATTCGACTGCCGGCAGTATGCCGTATAATACGCTGACCGCCGCGGGCTTTGAGGATCTGTATGTAACGGCGGAGACAAGCGAAAATATGTGTTCTTATCACGATTGGGGCGCGTATTCCATAGATTCCGGCAACGCGATCGATTTCATTTTTGCACTGAATATTGAATCCGCTTCGGTATGCCGCGTTATGACGGAAACGGATACAACGGTATCGGATCACTTCCCGGTTATGGCTGTTATCGACCTTGGGGAGGACGCGATACCGGAGGATTATGAAGGCGGAAGTACAACAGGAACAGAACCTGCAACCGATCCCGAAGGAAGCACTCAGCCGTCGTCTGAAGAGGAAGAAGAGCGTACCACTGCTGTATCAGAGGAGAGCGCAACAAGCACCGCTTCCGGCGAAGCTGTTGAAACAACAACGGCAGCGGATGAAACCACTACGGCTGCCGCGGACAGCTCGTCCGCCTCATCGCAGGAAACCAGCCCGAATACGGGCGCTTCCGGCACGGCTGCTTTGGCTGCCGCCTTGTTTTCGGCAGCGGCGGCGCTGTTTGTCATAGGCAAAAAGCGGCTTGCGGCATGATTTCAGGTCTTTGTAAGCCCGGCTTTTGACCGCCGGCGTTTAACAGCGTCCGATTACGGTATTGCACATTACGCTTTTATTTCAACTACTCAATGGGGAGCAGCTTATTTGCTGCTCCCTTTTTTATTTTGGCGGTATGCGCCGTATCGGAAAGCAAGGCTTATTGCGGCGCGGCGGGCAGGGGACTGCCCCCGCAAGTATGTTTATTTATTATTCATAAAAGAAAAGTTTATTTTTGTAACTCTTTATAATTGACCGCATTGCTTGCAGTGTGGTATAATTAATTTAGCACATTTTTACTTTAAAGGAGGAAATTGTTTTGACTGAAGCAAAAGCTATGGCATATGTGAATATGTACGGCGTTTTGGCAACACTTGAAAACCTTTGTGAAATAGACGATGAGGCAAAGTCAATACTTGCCCAGCTTAAATCGCCGGTTTCTCTTTGCTTTGATGTTGCAGACGGTCCGTGCGGCACCTTCCACTTTTCAAAAAGCGGCTGTACATTCACGGAGGGTTCTGCCGGCTGCACCTGCAAAATGAATTTTGCGTCGCCGGAGAAATTCAACGCGCTTATCAACGATTCAAAGCCGGGCGTGCCTGTAAAGGGCGTGGTTCAGGTGCTGTCCTTCCTGCTTGGTCCTTTCACCAAGCTTACGGACCGCCTTACAAAGCTCCTGATGCCGAGCGATGAGGATATGAAGGATAAGGCGTTCTTTGAAGAATCAACCATACTTACCTTTTACACCATTGCCGGCGCCATTTCCGCTCTGGCAAATTCGGATTCCATCTCTATGTTTACCGCGCGGAATACGGTAGACGGCGTTGTCTCCATGGGTATAAAGGATAAATGCTACGCGGCTATACATGTTAAAAATCATCATTTTACCACGGTTAAGGAAAAGCCGGAGGCGCCGCGGGCGGTTATGGAATTTGCGGATATTGAGCTTGCGCACGGCTTGTTTAACGGTACCGTTTCCACTATCGCGGAGCTCTGCGAGGGCAATATCTATATGGCGGGTATGATTTCTATGGTTGACAACCTCAACAGAATATTAGACAGAGTTGCCGTTTATCTCGGCTGATAAGGAGGATTTTTGTAGTTATGAGTAAATTTCCCGAATATAAACACGAAAAAAGCCAGGAGTGGTTTAAAAGAGCGCTTGCGGCTATCCCCTCCGGCGTATACGGCCATCTCGGCCCCAGTGAAGGCCTGTTCCTCCCCATTACAAAATGGCCGCTCCTCAGCGACCGTGCCAAGGGCACATATTTCTGGGATGTAGACGGCAATAAATATATTGATTTTATGTGCGCCTACGGCCCCAATGTTTTGGGCTACTGCGATGATGATGTAGACGCCGCTGCCATAGAGCAGCTCAGGCGCGGCAACTGCACAACCTCGCCGTCCTATAAGATGGTTGAATGTGCGGAGCTCCTTAAGGATACCGTTGCCTGCGCGGACTGGGCTTTCTTTATGAAAAACGGCTCGGACGCCACAACCTTTTCCGTAATGTGCGCAAGAGCGCATACCGGCAAAAAGAAGATAATCTTCCTCAGCGGCTATTATCACGGCGATTTTCAGTGGGCGCAGAAAATAGATTATCCGGGTATTCTGCCGGAGGAAGTGGCGAACAACATCGTTATCCCGTGGTTTGATCTCAACGCGCTGCAGGAGGCTTATGACGCATGCGGCGGCGATGTTGCGGGGCTCATAGCCCAGCCCTATGACCACGGCAATTTTAAAGACAATGAGTGCGCCACAAAGGATTACTGGCAGGCTGTGCGCAAGTTCTGCGACGAGCACGGGATGGTGCTTATTTTTGACGATGTGCGCACCGGCTTCAGGCTGGATCTTGCCGGCTCGGACCATTATTACGGCATAAAGGCGGATCTTATCTGCTTCTGCAAGGCGCTTGCCAACGGCTATAATATGTCCGCCGTATGCGGCGGGGAGCATATGAAGTCCACCGCCTCGTCGGTAACCTATACGGGCTCCTATTGGATGAGCGCGGAGCCGTTTGCCGCGTGCCTTGTCTGTATAGAAAAAATGAAAAAGCTTGATGTGCCGAATCTGTTCAGAAAGCTTGGCACAGAGCTTACACAGGGATTTGTAAAGGCTGCCGAGGAGCACGGCTTTGACCTCGTCGTTTCCGGCGAGCCGGCGCTGTTTTATCTCCGCATAGCGAATGATGACAGCCTGATGCTGCACCAGGAATGGGTGGCTGAGTGTGTTTCCAGAGGGCTTTTCCTTGCCTCTCACCACAATCATTTCATAAACGCCGCCGTTACGCAGGACGATATCAAGCTTGCCGTTGATATCGCCGAGGACGCTTTCAGCGTTGTGGCAAAAAGGCACCCTGAAATTGAAGGGCTGAAATAATTGCTGATACATTGAATTTATTTAAGGAGGGAAATTTATGCCAGCAAATTACAAGCCATTTGATAAGGAAGAATGGCTCCGCCTTGAGAAAAAGGCGGATGAGTTAAGGCGTCTGACCGTTAAAACAACCGTTTGGGGCGGCTCGGGCCACATAGGCGGCGCTTTGAGCGCGATGGACGCCATGACGATTCTTTATCACCGCTTTATGAAGCTTGATGTCAACAACCCGGAGCTTGAGGACAGGGACAGATTTGTCCTTTCCAAGGGTCACGCCGCCGTAGGCTACGGTCCCGTGATCTGTGATTACGGCTTTATGGATGTTGAAGGGCTCCACAATTTTAACCTTACGGGCTCGCTTTTCGGTATGCACCTTGACTGCAATAAAATCAAGGGCGTGGACTGCTCAAGCGGTTCGCTCGGCCACGGGCTTTCGCTCGCCTGCGGCTTCGCGCTTGCGGGCAGGGTAAAGGGCATAGACTATATGAACTATGTGCTTACCGGCGACGGCGAGTTGAACGAGGGCTCAAACTGGGAAGCGGCTATGACCGCGGCGCAGTTCAAGCTTTCCAATGTCGTTGTGCTTGTGGACAACAATAAGTGCATGATAGACGGCAGAGTGGACGATGAAATGAAGGTTGAGCCTCTTGACAAGAAGTTTGACTCCTTCGGCTTTATCGTTGAGCGTGTGGACGGTCAGAATATGAAAGAGCTGAACGGCGCGCTTGAAAACGCCGTCAACAACCATAAAAACGGCGGAGATAAGCCCTATTGCATCATTATGGATACATTTAAGGGCGCCGGCGTGGATTTTATGGAGGACGATTATCATTGGCATTACGGTGCGCTTGACGACGAAAAAACCAAAAAATGCTATGACAGTCTGGATAAATATTACGCGGCTCGTGTTGCCCGCGCTGAAAAGGAGGCGTAAGCTATGGCAAGCGGAATGACTTATACGATGACGGAAACAACCCAGCTTTCCACCGCCGAATATTACGGCCGCGCGCTGTGTGAGCTCGGCGCGGAGCATAAAGAGGTTGTCGCTCTCACCGCGGATCTTGCGAAATCAACGAAAATAGGCATGTTCGGTGAAAAATTTCCGGATAGATTTTTCAATGTGGGCATAGCGGAGCAAAATATGTTCGGCGTAGCCGCCGGTATGGCTAAAAACGGGCTTATCCCGTTCGCCTCAACATTCGCTATCTTCACCGCGGCGCGTTCTCTGGATCAGATACATACGGATATCTGCTACCAGAATGTGCCGGTAAAAATCATTGCCACCCATGCAGGCACATCCTTCGGTCAGGCGGGCTCCACCCACCACTCGCTGATTGATATGTCGTGCATGAGAAGCCTCCCGCATATGACGGTGATCTGCCCCTGCGACGGTGTGGAAACCTATCACGCCGTTAAAAAGGCGTATGAATATCCCGGTCCCGTCTATATCCGAATCAACCGCGGCTTCGACCAGATTATCTATAAAAATATAGAGGACTGCGATTTTGAGGTCGGCAAGGCAAAGGTTATGAACGACGGCACCGATATTACAGTCATCGCCTGCGGCTCCTGCGTCTATCAGGCAATTCAGGCTGCCCAGATGGCGGACGCGGACGCCGGCATCAAGGTGCGCGTGCTCAATATGCACACTATAAAGCCCATTGACGAAGAGGCTATCCTTTCCGCCGTTATGGATACAAGAAGAATTATAACCGTTGAGGATCATACCGTTATGGGCGGTCTCGGCTCGGCAGTTGCGGATGTTGTTGCAAAAAGCGGCAAGGCGTGCGCGTTCAAAATGCTCGGCCATCAGGATGAATTTTCAACCATAGGCCTTCAGGAAGATCTTATGTCTTTAGCTAAAATAGACGCAAACGGTATAGCGGAAGCCATTGCGGAAGTCATGCACAAGGATTTTGAAGCGGATGAATCTTGGGACGATGAGTTCTAAACCGATTTCCGCCGCAGAACATTTAGTGAAAGGAATGTGTTGTTTATGGCAAGCGATGTAACCCGTTATACAAATAAGGTGTTTATGGCGGCTGCGCTGCCGCTTATGAAAACGATTGCCACCGATGTGCCGGAGCTCGCAAAAAAGTTTGAGGGCGTGGACGCTGTTTATCAGGTCTCCGCAATGGTGAACGCGCAGGATAAGGAGGCTGTTCATTTCATTGTGGAAAACGGCGAATGGTCGTGCAAGCTCGGCGAGTATTTCGGTCAGAAAAAAATAGACGCGGAGCTTCAGTTTTCCTCTATGGAAAAAATGAACGCGTTTATGAAGGGCAATATGTCAAAGCTGCCCAATATGAAGATAAAATCGTTTTCAAAGTTCCTTAAATTTATGGCTGTGCTGCTTAAAATGAGCAGCCTGCTCAATATAAGCGAGCCGCCTGAGGACGATACTCTGGCTCTGCTGCTTTGTAAGCTGTATTTTTACCTGCTCTCAAGCGGTATCAGTCAGCTGAATAAAATGGGCCATCCGGAGATACATGAATGGACTTCAAAAAGCCCGGACCGTGTATATCAGTGGGCGATAGAGGACCATCCCGAATGTACCGCGTATCTGCGTGTAAAAGCGGGTAAATCGCGTGCGGGCAGGGGAGAGTATAAGCGCTCAAAGCCGTTCTTCTGCATGAAGTTTGACACCCCGCAGCACGCGCTTATGATCCTGCTCGGAACCGGCGATATGCTCCAGATGGTAAAAGATAAACAGCTTATTATGGAGGGCGCTCCCGAATTCGGCGCTATGATAGGCGACTATATGATGGTAGTCGGCGATCTTGCAAAATAATTCGTCTGCACCGCCCCCCCTAAAAGGCTGGCAGAGAAATATGCGTTTTAAAAGAACGAGCCCGGTACACCACCGGGCTCGTTTTCTTATAATTTAATATTTACTTTTATCTAGATTTTAGGGGTCGCTTCATTTTTGAACTTTAAGATTTTATGTTTTATGCAATTATATTTATAGTTTTGCTAATCTGCCGTTTTTAAAATAATAAATATTTTCCATCTTGTAACCGTATTCGGAATCAGGAAAACTTATATGCGGCTCAAATGTAAAATATTTTACTTCGGATAATTTCATTTTATTGCCTTTTTCAATATACTTTCTTTTTATTTTTGTTTTTTCTATTGAATGTCCTAAATTCCCCAAGAAGTCAAGATTTATATATCCCGATTTTTCTATGAGTGAATTTATATAAAAATAAAGCTGTTCAAAGGTGGTTCCATTATCCGCAAATTCAAACATCGAATGATGCAGCATTTTTTTCGGTTTGCAGTCCGTTTTTCCATTCCGCATTGCTTATTTCATTTATATCTTCAATGACTTTGCCGTTTTCTATAATTATCGTTCTTGCATAATCTCCCCATATTCTCTTGTACTGTGGACTTAAATCAATGGTAATTATATCATTGTTTTGAATCTTTTTATTAGAAATACTGTATTTGCGTCCGGATATTGATATTTTAGTTTCATTGCCAGAAAAGATAAACGCGCCGACGCCGTAATACCAAAAGGATTCGGCTCCGTTTTCAAGCATAAAATGCTCACACATGCTTTTTAATTCGGGCAATAACATACCGACATATATATTTTGTTTTGCAAATTTTAATGTTTTTCTGCAAAGCTCCTGCATATCAAAATAAGTCATAAGATTTCCTCATAACCGTCTGTTTTATAAATATAGTTTTATTTATAAAGCGCAGCTATATACTGATTTCCAATGCGATTTCGGCGCTTGGGATGCTTTGATATTTTTCTTTATTTGAATATTTTGTTTTATCGGCAATACATTTGATTATGTTTATAACTCCGCCGTGCGTAACAAGCAGAATATTTTTATTATAATCCGCAAACGATTTTGCGAATTCTTCCCAAGCCCTGCTTACTCTTTCATAAAATTCTTTCGGGCTTTCCCCGTTTGGATAGTGCTCCTCCCATTCAAGATTGCGCCAATACATATTAGGATAGTTCTTTTCGGCAATAGAATTATCCATTCCCGCCGGCGCGGCATATGCGCGCCGTTATTCAAGATAAAGCGTCAGCTTTCCGTCGGCAAGCGTTTTTTTGAGGTCTATAACCCTTTGATTTTCCGAGCCCCGGAAAACCAAAGAAATATTTTTCAGCTCCCGCTCAAAGCGTCCGTCCACCAAAACATCTATGTATCCAAGCATTTTTTTTGCCGTTTCGGTTGCCGCGCGGCTTTTTTCGGCGCCTAAAAGCTGTTCAAGCGTAAAGCCGCTGTAGCACCATACGGTTTTCTGCGGGTACCGCGCCTTAAATGCCTTCAGAAGTGCAAGCATGCCGCTTTGATTTTCTGGTTCAAACGGTTCGCCGCCCAAAAGCGAAAGACCGGCAATCCACGGCGGCTCGCAGGATTTCAGGATGTATTCAAGCGTTTCGCCGCTCCATTTGCTGCCGTATTCAAAATCCCATGCAACCTCGTTAAAGCATTCCGGGCAGCGGTGCCGGCACCCGGATACAAAAACAGATGTGCGCACGCCCTCTCCGTTTGCAATATCGTTTGTTTTTATCTCTGCAATATTCATATTAAAACAAAAGGGAGCGCATTTCGGCGCTCCCGCTCCTTATTGTTATTCGGGCTTACAGGTGAAGCACCCTATCCCTGATTTCCTGCGTCCTGCCCTGGTTCCAATACTGCGTTCCTATATATCCGCAGGTGCGGCGCGCAACATTCATCTTGCTTTGGTCCTCGTTGCCGCAGTTGGGGCAGCGCCAAACCAGCTTGCCGTTTTCCTCAACAATTTTGATCTCTCCGTCATAGCCGCAAATCTGGCAGTAGTCGCTCTTTGTGTTCAGCTCGGCATACATAATGTGATTGTATATATACTGCATAACGGAAAGCACCGCCGGGATATTGTTTTGCATATTCGGCACTTCAACATAGCTTATAGCGCCGCCGGGAGAAAGCTTTTGGAATTCGGACTCAAATTCAAGCTTTTTAAACGCGTCTATCTCTTCGGAAACATGAACATGGTAGCTGTTTGTAATATAGTTTTTATCGGTCACGCCCGGAATCTTGCCGAAACGCTTTTGCAGGCATTTCGCAAATTTATAGGTCGTTGACTCAAGCGGCGTGCCGTAAACGGAAAAGTCTATATTTTCCTTTTCCTTCCAGCTCTTGCAGGCGTCGTTCATTTTTTGCATAACCGAAAGCGCGAAATCCTTGGCTTCGGGGTCCGTATGGCTCCTGCCGGTCATATATTTAACGCATTCGTAAAGCCCGGCGTAGCCGAGGGAGATGGTTGAGTAACCGCCGTAAAGCAGCTTGTCTATCGTTTCTCCCTTCTTGAGCCTTGCAAGGGCGCCGTACTGCCAAAGAATAGGCGCCACATCGCTCGGCGTGCCCTTCAGCCTGTTGTGGCGGCACATAAGCGCGCGGTAGCACAGGTCAAGCCTTTCGTCAAATATTTTCCAGAATTTATCCATATCCCCGCCTGAGGAGCAGGCAATATCAACAAGGTTTATGGTTACAACGCCCTGGTTGAACCTGCCGTAATATTTGGGCTTGTTGGTTTTAGGGTCAACATAAGGCGTAAGAAACGAGCGGCACCCCATGCAGGTGTAAACATTGCCGTTGCCGTTTTTGTCTATTTTCAGCTCGCGCATCTTCTTTGCGGAAATATAGTCCGGCACCATTCTCTTCGCCGTGCATTTCGCGGCAAGGCAGGTGACATCCCAGTATTTTGAATCCGGCGTAATATTGTCCTCGTCAAGCACATAGATAAGCTTCGGGAAAGCCGGCGTAATCCAAACGCCGCTTTCGTTTTTAACGCCCTGTATCCTCTGGCGCAGAACCTCTTCTATGATGAGCTTAAGGTCGTCCCTTGTTCTGCCCTCGGGAACCTCGTCCAGGTACATAAATACCGTTACAAACGGCGCCTGCCCGTTGGTGGTCATCAGCGTGATTACCTGGTACTGTATGGTCTGTACGCCGCGCTTAATTTCGCTTTTTACGCGCATCTCGGTAATTTTGTTTATCTCGTCGTCCGTGGGCTCAATACCCGCTTCCTCAAGCTCCGCGCGCACATCTTTTCTGAACTTCTGCCTGCTCAGGTCCACAAAGGGCGCAAGATGCGCAAGGCTGATGCTCTGGCCGCCGTATTGGCTGGAGGCGATCTGCGCAATGATCTGCGTTGCGATGTTGCAGGCGGTGGAAAAGGTGTGCGGCTTCTCTATCATAGTGCCGCTGATAACCGTGCCGTTTTGCAGCATATCCTCAAGGTTAACAAGATCGCAGTTGTGCATGTGCTGCGCAAAGTAGTCCGCGTCGTGAAAATGGATAAGCCCGTTTTCGTGAGCCTCCACAATATCCTGCGGCAGCAGGATCCTTTTGGTAAGATCCTTGGAAACCTCGCCCGCCATATAATCGCGCTGAACGCTGTTTACGGTTGGGTTCTTGTTTGAATTTTCCTGCTTGACCTCCTCATTGTTGCATTCAATGAGGGTGAGTATCTGCTCGTCGGTCGTATTGCTTTTCCTTATGAGCGAGCGGTTATAGCGGTATTTAACATATCTCTTGGCAACCTCAAACGCGCCCTGCGCCATAATCTGGTTTTCAACAATATCCTGGATTTCCTCAACGGAAAGGGCGCGCGCCGCCTTCCTTGCTTTGAATTCAACGAATTCGGCAATATCACTTATCTGGGAGGGGGTAAGCTCTTCCTTTTCGCATGCCGCGTTGGCTTTTGTGACAGCGGCAATGATTTTAGAGAGGTCAAATTCCATTTCAGAGCCGTTTCTCTTTATGATTTTCATTCCGTTTCACCTCCGTTAAAAGTTACAATACAGCTCAAAATGTTACAAAATCATTACAATAACTGTATGTTGCTTTTACATCATACCAAAATATGGTGCCGTTGTCAATATAGAATTAGAAAAAATCACAAGATATTGTGTAATTTTTTGAAAATAGCAAAAAAATAAACGATATGTAGATTTTGCTTTTTCAGCCGCGTTCGGCACGTTTTTTGGCTTGTATCCACGGCTTTTTAAGGTTTTTCGCCTGTTTTTTATCCCAAAAAGGTTACAGAAACAAGTACAAATTGTATAATTTATTTTCCAAAGCGTTATCGGTTTACGCCGCCTGCCGCACTTTGAGTTGACAAATTCTGCCGCCGATATTATAATGTATATAACTTAATAAGTCAGGGGTGCTGAAAGGCTGAGATTATACCCTTCGACCCGTTCGTTAGTACGAACGGCGGAGACTGAATTGATGCAGTATTTATTGCGCCCCGTTCTCTGTGAACGGGGCTTTTCTTTTGGCTTGTTGAGAATTTAAGGCGGTGAAAACGCGCCTTCGAAAGGAGTGGGGATATGGCGAATACACAGATGAGAAAAACGCAGCAGCTTACGGAAACGGCTATTATGATCGCACTTGCAACGCTGCTCTCATATATAACGATTTACAGCTTGCCGATGGGCGGCTCTATAACGATGTTCGCCCAGGTGCCGATCGTTATTTTAGGCTACCGCTACGGCTTTAAATGGGGCGCCGGCGCCGGTCTTGTCTACGGCATTTTACAGATGCTGTTGCAGGGTCTCGGAAACTTTGCCTATGTCAAGGGCGCCGCTGCCTATATTGTTTTGATTCTTGCGGATTATGCGGTTGCCTTCGCGGTTCTCGGAATCGGCGGTGCGATGTTCAGAAAAATCGTCAGGAATCAGACGGTTTCCATTGCCCTCGGCGCCGCGGCGGCTTCGCTTATGCGCTTTATCTGCCATTTTATCTCAGGCGTTACGATTTGGGGCGAGTATGCGGACGGCTGGAAGTCTGTTTGGGCTTACAGTTTTGCCTATAACGGTTCCTATATGCTTGTAGAGGGCGCGATTACCGTCGTGGGTGTTGCCGCGCTTTCCGTTGTGCTGGATTTCAACAGCCCTGCGCTGCTAAGAAAAAGAAAATCAAAAGCCTGATTGAGATGCGCGCAGCGCCGCTCTCTTTTGCGGCAAAATATTGCTCAAAAACAAAAACCGCACAGCCGTAACAGCCGTGCGGTTTTACTTGTTTTGAGACGCTGATTCCTTTTGCGGTAAAAACCGTATGCAGCCGGTTCTCCGGCTGCTTCCGTTTTTTATTCTATGCGGATGGAGCCGTTGGGCGGAAGCTCCTTACGCTCCTTTTTAGGCAGGGTCAGCTTCAGGATGCCGTCCTCAAACTTCGCGGATACATCCTTGGGCTCAACATCTTCGCCTACATAAAAGCTCCTTGCCATCTGCCCGCAATAGCGCTCCCTGCGGATATAGCGCGCGTCTTTCTTTTTGTTTTCTTTTTCAAGATTCTTGGTGGCGCTGATTGTCAAATATCCGTTTTTAAGGTTAACCTTTACATCTTCCTTCTTAAAGCCGGGAAGGTCAATATCCAGTTCATAGGAATCCTCTGTTTCACGGACATCTGTTTTCATCAGGTTCTTTCCGGGCTTGCCGTGCGGCGGCATGCGGTGCTCAAAAGGCGGCATCGGCTCAAAAAAGTCATCCCACATATCCTCAAATAAATTTTCACCGAAAATGCTTGGCAACATAAGTCATTCCTCCGTTCTTTACTCGTAGCCGTGGGGATACTTCCTCGCTGCGGCGAGCTTCTGTTACCTGTTTTTAACGGTAATGAACTCTCCGGAGAGCTGCTCTCTTTCAAGCTCATCTTTATTATAACACAAAAATCAGCCTTGCAAGCCTTGAACGCCAATTTTCATTTTAAATTTATTTTTCGGTCAAAAACTCATAATATTTTTCCAAAACAAAATAAAAAATAAAGTCAAATTAAAAAAAACCGGGCGCCGCGTTTACGAAGCGCTCGGTTTAATGTATATGTATCAGCGGCAAAATTAATGATTATTCTCGGCGGGGTGGTAGTTCGGAATATATTTTGTAAGAATATCGCGAACGGTGGAATTCTCCGCGCCGCTGAGCTCCTTTATCATACTGCTGAATTTTTGCGGGTCAATGCCGATAGGCTGTGTAACAAAGATTTTTTCAAGCGCCGTTTTGACTCTGCCTTCCTTTTCGCTTTCAAGCGCAAGCTCCTCATACATTTTTTCTCCGGGGCGCAGCCCGACAATCTTGATGCCGATATCGTCCACATCGTAGCCGGCAAGCTTGATCATATTCACCGCAAGATCCATGATTTTAACGGGTTCGCCCATGTCCAGCACAAATATTTCGCCGCCGTTCGCAAGGCCGCCCGCCTGGCAGACAAGCTGTGCCGCCTCCGGAATCGTCATGAAATATCTTTCAATATCGGGGTGGGTCAGCGTGATCGGGCCGCCTTCCTCAATCTGCTTTTTAAACAGGGGAATAACCGAGCCGTGCGAGCCGAGCACATTTCCGAAACGCACCGCCGCGTAAACGGTGCATTCGCTTATGCTGTTCATGTACTGCACGATTAGCTCCGTGATCCGCTTTGTGCAGCCCATAACATTCGTTGGGTTCACCGCCTTGTCCGTGGAAAGGGTAACCATTTTTGAAACCATGAATTCGTCGCATATCTCGGCAACATTCAGGGTGCCGAAAACATTGTTCTTAACCGCCTCGCAGGGGCTGCTCTCCATAAGAGGCACATGCTTGTGCGCCGCCGCGTGGAAAACCACCTCCGGCTTGAATTCCTCAAACACCTCGCGCAGCCTGTTCTTATCCCTGACGGAGCCTATTCGGATATGTATGTCTATCTGAGGATATTGACTTCTCAGGTCGTTTTCAAGCTCAAAGGCGCAGTTCTCGTAAATGTCAAAAATAATGATGGCTTTCGGCGCATACTGCGCAACCTGCCTGCAAAGCTCGGCGCCGATTGAGCCGCCTCCGCCGGTTACAAGCACGGTCTTGTTTATAAGATAGCTGCAAACCTTTTTATCCAGCTTTACCTCCGGGCGGGCAAGCAGGTCCTTTATCTCAATTTTCCTTATCTTTTTGGCGTTTACGCCGTCGCTCAGGAATTCATTTACGGAAGGGGATATTTTAATTTCGCATTTTGTCTGCATAGCGATATCAATGATCTCCTTCTGCCTTTTGAGCGTTGCGGAGGGCAGGCAGATCAATATGATATCAATTTTATACTTGTCCGCAAGCGCCGGTATATCCCGGCAGGTGCCGCGCACCTTAACGCCGTTTATCCTTTTGCGCAGCTTTGCCGGGTTGTCGTCAACCGCAAGCAACGGGTAGCCGTCCTTATAATTGTTTGTAATCAGTTCATTTATAAAGAAATCACCCATAAATCCCGCGCCGACGATCATAACGCGTTTATGATTTTTAATTGATACGCCGGAATGGCTCTTATACCTTTTGAAAAGTCTGAAGCCGATTCTCGGCGCGCAGAGCGCAACAAACTCAAGCACAAACATAAGGAAATACGCGTAAAAAGGCAGCCAGCCGCTGCGTTTCAATATATAGGCAAATATTACCCTGTCAAAAAAGAAAAGCGAAAACGCCGCCGCAAGCGCGGCAACGATCGTGCGGGCAATCTCGTCCACGCCCGCAAAGGTCCACACGCTTTCGTACAGGTCAAGCACGCTGTTGACAATCAGCAGAACCGCAAGCGTTGCAAGCAGGTGAAAATAATTAAAAAGTATGCCGCTGTAATCCGTAGCGCGGATATGCCCGTCCATAGTAATGTAAACGATAGCGGCGTTTGCGGTAAAGAACAGAATAAAATCAACAATCACAAAAACCGCTTTTTTACACAGGGCAGTTATTTTTATTTTTGTTTCTTCCGTCATTTAAAAACCTCGTTAAAGTATTTGCAATTTAAAGCATATAAAACTATTTTATAACATATTGCGACCTTTTTCAATATCAACCTGAAAATTTAACGCCTAATATTTTTTGTGAACAGATAAAACCTTTTCCGCCATTAAAGTAAAATAAAAATAAAATTTGCGGCTTGCTTTTATTGAAAAAAAAGGTTTGTTGTGTTAATATGATTTTGTAATTCTACGATAGAGAGGGGTATGTTATGGTAAAACTTAAAAATACATCGCTTGAGCATGTAACGCCCGAAAGCGCAGGTATTAAGAGCAGCGCGATCAAGGCGTTTGTTGATGAGATAAACGAAAAAAAGCTCGGTCTGCAAAGCTTTACCGTCGTAAGGCACGATAAAGTGTGCGCCCAGGGCTTTTTTAAGCCGTATTCGGCGGATTATCCCCATGTGCTTTATTCAATGAGCAAATCGGTTACCTCCACGGCGGTGGGTTTTGCCGTGGACGAAGGGCTTCTCAGCGTCAGCGATAAGGTGTGTAAATTCTTCCCCGAATATAAAATTGCTCAAAAACCGCCCAACAATAAACTCACCGTTGAAATGCTGCTCACCATGCGCTCGGATAAGCTGATTACCTTCCTTGAGGAAAAGGGTGAGCACGATTGGGTCAAACAGTTTTTCAGCGCCGCGTTTTTATTGCCTCCGAATACAAAATTCAATTATATTTCGGAAAATACATTTATGCTTTCCGCAATCATTTCCCGTGTGACAGGAAAAAGCATGGTGGATTATCTTGACGAAAAAATGTTCAAGCCGCTCGGAATAGAAAAGCCTTTTTGGGAGGCGGACGGCAACGGGTATAACGCCGGCGGCTGGGGCCTTTATATGAAGAGCGAGGATATTGCAAAATTCTTTTTGCCTTATATCCATGAGGGTAAATGGATAGACGGTACGCAGCTCATACCGGCGGACTGGGTAAAAACCGCAACCGCAAAGCATACGGATTCCGTTCATGACGGGTATATAGATAATATGTGCGGCTACGGCTACCAGTTCTGGCGCAACTCCGTGCCCAACAGCTTCAGGGCGGACGGCCTTTTCGGTCAGCGCTGCTTTATGTTCCCGGAATACGACGCGCTCGTTGTGCTCAACTGCGGCGAGTCTGAGGATTATAAGGTTATGAAGGTCTTTTGGAAGCACTTTCCGCATTGCTTTGAGAGCGGGGAGCTGCCTGAAAATCCAAAGGCGCATGCCGAACTGCTTGCCGCTCTGGAAAGCTGCGCGGTGCAGGATCTGCCGGCAGCTCCCAGAAACGCGACTGCGGAGCAGGCGATAGACGGCAGAATCATAAAGTGCAAGTCAAACAGATACACATCTGTTATCTCCATCAGCATTTGGAATATGCTGTATAAAAAGCCGGGTCATATTGACGCCATGAAGCTTGAATTTGACGAGGACGGTCTGCTTTTCACCTGGCGTGAAAAGGAATATACAAATGTGATACGCGCGGGCATGAACGGCGAATACGGGGTGAGCGAGATCACGCTCGGAGACCTGCATTACCATACATATTCCAAGGCGGCGTGGCAGGAAAACGGTACGCTCAAGCTTTGGATAAGGCCTGTTGAAACAGCCCATGTAAGGAAGTTCACCTTTGCATTTTCGGGCGATACCGTAAAGATCAAAAATGAAATGAGCCCCACCTTTGAGGAGCTTACCGTCTATTACCTGACCTTTATGGGTATTCCGGCAAAGCCCAAAACCGCGGAAAAATTCATTGAAAACGCCGTGCATGATCTCGGTTTGCCGCTGCTGGAGCCGGATTTTAAGGGCAAATTTGTATGATTTGCCATATAAACGCGGTGCTTCGCCGCGCATTATAAGTCTGAAAATATAACGCGCTTTTAAAGCATTCAGCTTTAAGGGCGCGTTTTTCTGCGTTTTATTTTTACAAGTATAAAAATGCCGCTCGTTTTTTCATAGCCGAAATAAAAAGGGAGGGCGGTTTGCTACAGCTTGAGCGCAAGTCCGCTTGCCTTTTGGCTCAGGATCTTTTTGATGACCTCCGCTATATACGCGCCCGCCTCAACAGGCGCCATTCCGAAGCGGCTTATGTTGGAAACAACCGTATAATCGCTTTCGCTCATATCGGCTTGCGGCTTATAGGCAATATAGGCACTCATGCTCTCGTCGGTCAGCAGTCCGGGGCGTTCGCCGATCAGTACGCAAACTACCTTTGCGCCGAGTAAAGGGCCGAGCTCGCGCGCCGTGTTGACTCTGCAATAGCGCACGAAAAACGGCTTGCCCATAGAGATGCCGTCGCTCTCCAGCGAAAGGCGGAGCATCGGCAGAATGTCAGGTATGTTCGCGGCTATGCACGGCGCGGAAAGCCCGTCGCCGCAATATACAAGAACATCCGCCCCCACAGTCGCATTCTGCTTTAAAAACGCCTTTGTTTCCTCTGAAAAAAGCCTGCCCTTATCGGGGCGGGTGAGCATTTCATACTTGTCGGCGCAAAGCGTCTGCACCTCAAAAAGCCCAAGTTGTTCAAGCGTTTCGGTGCGCACCTCGCTCATAACGGCGTCGTTTGCGGCGGCGTGCGCCGCGCGGAAATCAAGATAGCTCTTTGTTTTATACCTGCTGCCCGCTCTGCCGATTTGCAGCCTTGCGGGGGTCGCTTTTAAAAATGTTTCAAACGGATCCATATTCATCACCATTGACGCCTTATCAGGCTGAAAATAAAAATTTTGCAAACCGTAAATCTGAAATCATAAACAGCGTGATTCTTCACGCAAAGTTTTATTAAAGAAATACGCGCGGATTGCCCGCGTTTTTACCGAGCCGCCCGTTTTCCCATATCCCGTAGCCTTCAAGCCACTGCTTAAAGGGCTCTATGGGCGAAAGCCCAAGCATCTCGCGCACCGCGGCGGTATCGTGGTAGGAGGTGGATTGGTACATAAGCATAACATCGTCGCTCTGCGGTATGCCCATCACATAATGGCAGCCGGAGCTTGCCAGCATAACAAGCAGGCTGTCGCAGTCATTCTGGTCTGCTTTCATGTGGTTCGTATAGCAAATGTCGCAGCCCATCGGCAGCCCGTGCATATGGCCGCAGAAATTATCCTCAAGCGCAGCCCTTATAAGCTCCTTTGAATCATAAATATATTCGGGTCCTATAAAGCCCACAACGGTGTTTACCAAAAACGGCTTGTAATATCTTGCAAGCCCGTAGCAGCGGCTTTCCATAACAAGCTGGTCCGCTCCGTTGTGCGCGGAGGAAGAAAGCTCGCTGCCCTGGCCGGTTTCAAAGTACATATAATTCGGCCCCTTGGATGAAGCGCGCTCCGCCATAAGCTCGTTCGCCTCGGAAAGCATATCCACATCTGTTCCGAACGACGCCAGCGCCTTTTCGCTTCCGGCAATGGACTGAAAGCAGAGGTCCATGGGAACGCCGTCCTTCAGCGCCTGAAGCTGTGTGGTTATGTGGCTCAGTACGCAGATTTGCGTAGGTATGCCGAGCCGCGTCTTGACGTCGTTGAAAAGATTTAAAATATCCGTGGTGCTTTTAACGGTATCTATCGCGGGGTTAAGTCCCAGAACCGCGTCGCCCGCGCCGTAGGAAAGCCCCTCAAGCAGGGACGCCGTTACACCTTTAATATCATCCGTGGGGTGGTTTGGCTGTAATCTTACGGCAAAGGTCCCCGGCAAGCCTATCGTTGTGTTGCAGGTGGCGGTCACCCGCAGCTTTCTTGAAACATACATAAGGTCAAGGTTGCCCATCAGCTTTGCGAGCGCCGCAATGACCTCGGAGCTCATGCCGCGCGCCATAGCAAGGATTTCCGCACCCGTCAGGCGGTTATCCAGTATTTTCTCACGCAGCTCGCCTATGGTAAGCCTTTTGATTTTTTCATATTCCGTTTTATCCAGATTGTCAAGGATTATGCGCGTAACGGAATCGCTTTCGTAATCAACGGCAGGGGAATTTGTTATATCCTCAACGGTAAGATCGCTCAGCACATATTTCGCGGCAATGCGCTCTTTTGCGTCCGCCGCGCATATACCGGCAAGGGCGTCTCCGCTCTTTTGCTCGTTTGCCTTTGCAAGCACCTCTTTAATGGAAGAAAATTCATACTGCCTTGAAAAAAGCTTTGTGCTAAGCCTCATGTTTACCTCCGAAAACAAGTGTTTTAACGATAACGGGGACCGCCATACCGCCCGCAACGGGCTTGCCGATGTCTATATAATCGCCGCTTTTGCAGCTGATGCCGTCTGCGCACAAAAACGCGCAGCCGTTCGGCAAAAGCCTTTTTATACAGTTGCCCAGCGCCATGGAGCAGTCCTCTTTTAAGATAACAACGATCGGGATTTTCTTTTTTATCAGTTCTCTGCTTGCGGCAACAATTTCTTCAGCCGTTTCGCATAATTCGGAAAAGGACGGCGCCTTTTTGCCGTTCAGGCAAATTGCGCACGGAGCATTCCCTATATCCGAAAGCCGCTGTACGCACGGCAGATTTTTCAGCGGCAGGGTGATATCGGAGTACCGAATGGTACTGCCGGAAATCTCAAGGCTGAACTGCCCGGCTCCGATTACCGTCGCCCTTATTGCGCCGCCGAGCGGCTCCGCGGTTTTTATGCCGAGCGCTTTTATCTCCTTTTCAACGGCTCTCGCAAGCAAAACGCCGATGTCGCCGTAGGCAAAATCCTCCGCCGTTTTTCCCATGCATTCCGCAACGCCGCCCGAAAACAAAACGGTTTCGGGGCGCTTCTTGCCGAGCGGATGGTCGGTTATAAGATATTCCTCAATGCCGCCGCCGTAAAAGCCAAGCGCCGTAAAAATCCGTTTCGCAAGCCATTCGCAAAGGCGGTTCAGTTCAGCAGCACTGCTTTTTAAATCGGTTATTTCAATGTTGTTTTGGGCTGTGAATTTTTTTATAACAGGGGATACGCAAAGCCTGCCGTTTTCCTCCCGCACAAGCCGTCCGCCTATATTCAGGCAGGCGGTGCTTACACATTCCCCGTCTTCAAAAACGGATATGTTTGTGGTGCCGCCGCCTATATCGACAGCCGCAACGCGCGCGCCGCTCTCCTTACTTAAAATATCGGCTCCGGCGCCTCTGCCCGCCAGCAGGGATTCAAGCTCGCTCCCCGCCTGGGCGGCAATAAAATCACCGGCAAGCGCCGATATACTGTCTATAACGCTTCGGGCGTTTCCCTTGGCGGCGCTTTCACCGGTAATGATAACGGCGCCGCTTTTCAAATCCGCTCTGGCAATGCCTGCTGCATTATATTCTTTTTCTATGATTTCGGCAACGCCCGCGCCGTCAATATCCCCGTTTTCCAGAAGCGGCGTAAAATAGACGGGGCTCTTATAAAGGATTTCTTTAGATGTTATCTGCGCGCTCGGCACAACCCCAAAGCCCTTGCTTATACTGATTCCGAGCCGGCTGATTACAAGATGGGTCGTTGTAGTTCCAATATCTATCCCGGCGCTTAAAATCGTTTCGTTATCCATATTATCCACCAAAATCAAATGAACGGCGTTTTGCCGAACGCTTTAAAGCAATGCAATGCGGCGGCTGCATAAAAATGAGGGCGCAGCAAAGCACCGCGCCCCCGTTGACAAATCTATTTTACCACCGCCGCTCAAAACTGTCAATCACAGATTGTCAAGCCTTATGCGAACGGCTTTGCGCTTTCATTTTGCGCCTTCTTTTTCCGCCTCTTTTTAACAACGGTTATAATTATCGCGGCTGCCGCGCCTAACACAACAACGCCGCCCAGGGTTCCGAAAACCGCCGGTAAAAATACAGTTTTATATTCATAATAGCCGTGGTTTTCTTTATACCGGTTGGATATTTCGTAATCCAGGAGCTCGCTTGAATAGATGACCTCGCTCTCAAAATCGGTAAGATCGTCCTCATAAAGCGTTATCGTGCGCACGCCGTGATTGTTTCCGTAGCTGTAGAAGCCCGCGGCGGGCGTGGCAACAAGCTTGATGCCCTGATATTCGCCGGCAAAGTCGTTCGTGTGATCGTGCCCGAAAAACGCCCCGATGATATCGCCCTGCTCAAGCCAGCTGTCAAACTGCCCGTGGTTCACATTGGGCGGGCAGGGTCCTTCATTCACCTCGCCCTGGTAAATATATTCTTCGTTCGCAATATAATATCCATCATTGCCGCCGTAGCCTTTTACAGAGCCTGTTGTTGTCCGAGACGCCTCCGTAAGCATTTCGTAGACCTCCGGCACGATGATGTGCTGGAACAGGAGCGAGGGCAGGGGTTCTCCGCCGTTTTGCTCCGCCAGCTCGCTTGAAACGCGCTTATACCATTCGGTCTGGTCCTCGTGCACATATCCGTAACCGCCGCCCTCTTCCTCGGTTGCGTATGGATTTGAATCCATAAACCAAAGGTTAAAAATAACATTTTCTCCGGCGCTGTCCTTTATGGTAAGGTTATAGTTGCCCACGCCGGTCATCTCCTCGCCCTCAACGGCAAGGCAGCCGTCGTAAAGCTGAAAACGACTCAATATGTATTCCTTGGCCTCTTCCTCGTCATACCCGTTTTCCTCGCTCGCCAAGCCCTCGTGGTCATGGTTGCCGAAAACAAGCGCGAACGGGATACCGCTTGCCTCTATCGGCGCGGCTATCTTATCTATGGCTTCGTCGGTTTCAGCTTCGTCCACGCCGCTCCACCACCCGGCAATATTGTCGCCGAGCAGTACGATAAGATCCGGCTCGGTCTTTTCTATTGCGGCGGTGATCATATCCGTCGTTTCCTGCTGCGGCTCGTTGGTGTCCTGAAAATCGGCTAATATCAATATCTTGAATTCGCCGTTATGGAATTGCAGGGAGTCATCCTCCGCGGCAAGCGCGCTCACCGGGCAGCAGCTTAAAAGCAGCGCGGCGACTGCCGCAAGAGCAATGAACTTTCTAAACACTTTTTTCATGGTAATCCCCCTCTCTTTTTTATAATTACTCAGAACAAAAGTGTGTTTTAAATAAAAATTTTCTTTTTTTAATATGACCCCGCCGCTGCGGCAGGGCTGAATCAAGATTATTCCTCGTTCTCGGTAGGGTATTTCAGGTCGTCCTTTGTCCAGTCCTTTATAACCTCAAGAAATTCCTTTGCTTCCTCCTTGGCCTGCAAAAGATTGTGCTCCTTGCAGTTGCCGCATTCCTTCATCGTCGCCCCCGGTATCATTCCCCAGTAATCGGAAATATACTGAAACGCCTCTTTAATCAGATTAATGGAATAGCCGTCCGTAAGGGAACGGGTAATGAAATAAAAGCCCGTTCGGCAGCCCATCGGGCCAAAGTAAATAATATTGTCTCCGAATTCCGTGTTGCGCACATAGGTGGCAAAAATATGCTCAATGGTATGAATCGCGGCATTCGTCATAACGGGCTCCCGGTAAGGCTCTCTCATTCTTATGTCATATGTCGTAATATCATCGTCAATACGGCTGATATATATTCCTTTTTTTAAAATGTTGTGGTTGATCTGAAAACTCGGTATTGTCTTCACTGCACTTTCACTCCCGTTAAAAATGATATATTGCCGGTAATCTCCGCCCCGCTTTGCCCCGCGTTAAAACGCCTTATCATTTCAAGCGCGTCCGCCTTGGCAAGCTCAAAAAGCTCGGTAAAGCTCTCGTTTCTGAGCCCTCCGCCGAAGGGGGATTTCCAGCCTTTATGATTTATATTAACATATTTTTCCGCTTTTTCCAAGTCATCTGTGCGCATAAATGCAGAAATCATGAAATTTCCCGTGAACGGAAAAAACAGGCGCTCCGCGCTTCTTAAAAACAGTTTCTTTTTGCCGCTTTTATCGGTTAAAAGCCGCTGTATCCCGCGCGTGTCCCTTATTGCCTGCGCCGCGTCAGCCGCCGTATAGCTGCCGGCTGAAACAAGCCGAGCGGCTGCGGCAATCACCTCTGAAACCGCTCTTAATTCCTCTTCGGAACAGTCTGCCGTTTTTGCCGTATCGAAGCCTAAAGGGTCTTTCGTGCGCTCCCTTTCGCTGATAAGCACCGAATCAAGCGAAAGCTCAATGATATTGTGCGCGGAATGTTCATTCATCTCAGGAAATTTATCGGTGATTCTGTCCTGAATAAAGTATATATACGGATGGCATATCCTGTCAAGCGCATAATGCAGAATAAAGCCGTAAATATAGCTTTTTGCAATATTTCCGCCGTTTTTTTCATAATAATGACTAAAACAGTCCAAAATATCGCCGCATTTCGCGCGGTGCAGAGCCGAGCCCGCCTTTCTGAGGGTCTTGCCCCTCTGCCACGGAAGCGCGCGGTGAAAAAAGAATATATCCGGCCCCTGCGCCCCGATCAGCAGGGCGTTCCGGTTCAGCTCAAAATCAGCTTCCTTTTTAAGCTTTTCCGCCAGATCACAGGCAAAATAATAATGTGCAGAAAATGCAGGCATTACGCCATCTCCTCAATAAGCCTTTTTATATCCTGCGGAAAATCGCAGGATATATGTATTTCCCTGCCGGTTATCGGGTGCTTAAAATAGATGTCGCGGCAGTGCAGCGCCTGCCGGTCTATATCCTGCGTGTCTCCGCCGTACAGGCTGTCTCCGGCAAGCGGAAAGCCAAGGCTCGCAAGATGCACCCTTATCTGATGCGTCCGCCCGGTCTCAAGCTGAAGCCTGAGCAGGGTGTATTTCCGGCTGTGCAAAAGCGCCTCATAATGCGTTACCGCGCGTTCGCCGCCCTCGGCAACACAGCGCTTTATGATACTGCTGTCTTCTCTTTTTATCGGCGCGTCAACCGTTCCGAAGCCGCGTATCTCCCCGCACGCAACCGCGTAATAATCCTTTTTTACTCTGCCCGCAAGCTTTGCGGCGGCAAGCTCGTTTTTCGCCGCCAGAACCGCGCCGCTCGTATCCCTGTCAAGCCTGTAGACCGCGCGGAACGCGCCGCAAAAATGCCCGGCAACGGCGTTTGATACCGCGTCGCCGCGGTGGTTCCTGCTTTCGTGAACGGGCATATACGGCGGCTTGTCCACGCAGATCAGGTCGCTGTCCTCATACAGGATTTTCAGCTCCGTTTCCGAGCCCTCGGGCGGCGTGCCGGAATCCTCTATATTGACCGTTATCACATCACCCTCGGCGGCTCTGTCTATCGTGCGCGCCGGCGCGCCGTTTTTCAGTATTCCGCTGTCGCTTGCTTTAAGCTTTTTTATAAGCGTTTGGGAAAAGCCGAATTCGCGCAGAATCTCTTTGATCTGCCTGCCCGCGCTGCTTTCTTCTGTTTTCAGTTCAATGGTTCTCATATATAAATTATACATTTTGCCGCGGTTTAAAGCAATAGACTATTGAAAAACCGATTCAAAAGTGATAAAATATTATCACATTCGCAAACTGACGGAAAGCATATTTATATCCTGACTGAAAGCGCGCAGTACAATTACAGGCTGATTTCCCGCGCTTTCTTGCGCGGTTTTTTATTGAGGGGGGATTTTTACGGAAACTCGTGTTGCCGTTATCGGCATTATTGTTGAAGACAGAAGCTCGGCGGCTCAGCTCAACGCAATACTCAGCGAGTTCGGCGATTATATCATCGGCAGAATGGGCGTGCCGTATCCTAAAAAGAATATCCATGTCATTTCCGTTGCCGTGGACGCGCCCGGCGATGTCATAAATCATCTCGGCGGCAAAATCGGCAGGCTCAGCGGCGTGTCTGCAAAAACAGCTTACTCCAATGTATGACCGATTGATAGATAAGCTGCGCCTGACTCATTTTCTCAGCAGGGAAGAGTATAAGCTGCTCATAGAGAACAGGAAGGACTGCGCCGAATATCTGTTTGAAAACGCGCGTCAGGTGCGCGATGAGGTTTACGGCAGAAAGGTGTTTATACGCGGCCTCATCGAAATTTCAAACTATTGCAAAAACGACTGCTTTTATTGCGGAATACGCCGCTCTAATACAAAGGCTTCGCGCTACCGCCTTTTTGAAGAGGATATATTGAAATGTGCGGCTCACGGCTATGCGCTCGGCTTTCGCACCTTCGTTTTGCAGGGCGGGGAGGACGCTTATTATACCGACGACATTCTGTGCAGTATAATTAGAAAAATAAAAAGCGCCTGTCCGGGCAGCGCCGTAACGCTCTCCTTGGGCGAGCGCAGCCTTGAAAGCTATAAAAAGCTGCGCGACGCCGGGGCGGACAGATATCTGCTCCGCCACGAAACCGCAAGCAGGCAGCTCTACGAAAAGCTGCACCCCGCGCAGATGAGCTTTGACAACAGGGTGCGCTGCCTCCGTGACCTGAAATCGCTCGGCTATCAGACCGGGGCGGGCTTTATGGTGGGAACCCCCTTCCAAACGGCGGAGGAGCTTGCGGGCGAGTTTGCCTTTTTAAAAGCGCTCCGCCCGGAAATGGTGGGCATAGGCCCGTTCATACCGCACCGCGATACGCCGTTTCGCGCAAACAGCGCAGGCTCCGCCGAGCTGACGCTCTTTTTGCTTGGGCTTGTCAGGCTGACCCTGCCGCACGCCCTGCTGCCTGCCACAACGGCGCTTGCCACGGCGGACAGCAACGGCAGAGTAAACGGCCTTAACGCCGGAGCCAATGTTATCATGCCGAATCTGACGCCGGCGGGCGAGCGCAAAAAATATATGCTATACAATAACAAAGCCGCAACGGGCGCCGAATCTGTGGAGGGGCTTGCGTTTTTAAAAGCGCAGTTGGCTTCCTGCGGTTACGAGCTGTCGACCCTCAGGGGCGATTACAAAGCGTAAGCACACGGCTGATATAAGAGAGGTTTTGAAAAAATATGATCAAATACGACCCGAAATCATTGAAGGCAGATGAATTTATCAATGATTTTGAAATCAGGGAAACGCTGAAATACGCGGATGAGAATAAGGATAATTTAGAGCTTGTTGATCAAATCATAGAAAAGGCAAAGCGCCGAAAAGGGCTTTCGCACCGCGAGGCGAGCGTTCTGCTCGCGTGCGACAACAGTGAAAAAGTAAAAGAGATTTATGACCTTGCAGAGCAGATAAAAAAAGATTTTTACGGCAACAGGATCGTCTTGTTCGCGCCGCTGTATCTCTCCAATTACTGCGTGAATAGCTGCCTGTACTGCCCGTATCATCACAAAAACAAGCATATCGCAAGAAAGAAGCTTACGCAGGAGGAGGTAGCGCGTGAGGTCATCGCGCTTCAGGATATGGGCCATAAGCGCCTTGCGATAGAGGCGGGAGAGGATCCCGTAAACAATCCTATAGAATACATACTTGACTGTATTAAGACCATTTATTCCATTAAGCATAAAAACGGCGCGATACGCAGGGTCAATGTAAATATTGCCGCCACAACGGTGGAAAATTACAGAAAGCTCAAGGAAGCCGGAATCGGCACCTATATCCTTTTTCAGGAAACATATCACAGGGAAAGCTACGAATATCTGCACCCGACCGGCCCCAAGCACAACTACGCCTACCATACGGAGGCGATGGACAGGGCTATGGAGGGCGGCATTGACGATGTGGGGCTCGGCGTGCTCTTCGGCCTTGACAAATACAGGTATGAATTCGCGGGGCTCCTGATGCACGCGGAGCACCTGGAGGCTGTGCACGGCGTGGGCCCGCATACCATAAGCCTTCCGCGCGTCAAGCGGGCGGACGATATTGACCCGAATGATTTTGACAATTCCCTCAGTGATGAGATGTTCTGCAAAATAGCGGCTTGCATAAGGCTTGCAGTTCCGTATACCGGCATGATCATCTCAACGCGCGAATCGCCGCAGGTGCGTGAAAAAATCATACGCCTCGGCGTCAGCCAGATCAGCGGGGGTTCAAGAACCTCCGTGGGCGGCTACTGCGAGGAGGAAAGGCCGCATGATACCGAGCAGTTTGATGTTTCGGACAACCGTACGCTGGACGAAGTTGTAAATTGGCTCATGGGCGCCGGGTATATTCCGTCCTTCTGCACGGCGTGCTACCGCGAGGGCAGAACGGGGGACAGGTTTATGAGCCTTTGCAAATCCGGGCAGATACAGAATTGCTGCCACCCCAACGCGCTGATGACCTTAAAGGAATTCCTTATGGATTACGCAAGCGCCGATACGCGCGCAAAGGGCGAAGCCCTTATTGAAAAAGAGATAGACGGCATAGGCAGCGAAAAGGTTAAGGATATTGTTCGCAAACGCCTTGTTAAGATAGAAAACGGAGAGAGGGACTTTAGATTCTGATTTTATTACTGTTTTCGGAGATGATTTTATGAGCCTTAATTCCACCCCTTCCGGGGAAAGACTTTCCATTGCGTTTTTCGGCTGCCGCAACGCGGGTAAAAGCAGCCTTGTAAACGCCGTTACCGGGCAGGATCTTTCCGTTGTGAGCGATATAGGCGGCACCACAACGGATCCTGTTAAAAAAGCCATGGAGCTGCTGCCCATCGGCCCGGTTATGATCATTGACACCCCCGGCTTTGACGATACGGGCGCGCTCGGTGAAAAGCGTGTGGAATCCGCCAAAAAAATTCTGCGCGCCTGCAATGTTGCCGTGCTTGTCACGGACGCATTAAGGCAGCCGAACGAATGTGAGGCGCAGCTGGTTTCCCTTTTTAAGGAACGCGGTATTCCGTATCTGACCGTTAAGAACAAATCGGATTTGCTTGAAGCTGTGCCGCGCAATTCAAAAAGCACGGTCTATACAAGCGCGCTGACGGGGCAGGGGATAGAGCAGCTAAAGGAAACGCTTGCGGCGCTTTATGAGCCGCCCGAAAAGCCGGTGCGGCTTGTAGGGGATTTAATATCGGCAGGCGATACCGTCGTGCTTGTAACGCCCATAGATTCGGCTGCGCCCAAGGGCAGAATGATCCTGCCGCAGCAGCAGGCAATCAGAGATACGATAGACAGCGGCGCAATCGCCGTTGTAACAAGGGAAACGGAGCTTTTGCAAACGCTGGATGCGCTCAAGGCGCCGCCGGCGCTTGTTGTAACGGATTCGCAGGCGTTTGCCTATGTTTCCGAAGTTGTGCCGCTTTCCGTGCCGCTCACATCCTTTTCCATCCTTATGGCAAGATATAAAGGCTTCCTCGGCGCCGCCGTAAAGGGCGCGAAGGTCATAGACGAGCTTAAAGACGGCGACAGGGTGCTGATCAGCGAGGGCTGCACGCACCACAGGCAGTGCGACGATATAGGAACGGTCAAGCTGCCGAGATGGCTCAGGGAAAGAACGGGGGCGCGGCTGGAGCTTCAGTGGTCGAGCGGCGGCGGGTTCCCGCAGGACCTTTCCCCGTTTAAACTCATTATCCACTGCGGCGGCTGTATGCTGAATCCGGCGGAGCTGAAGTACAGAATGGATTCCGCCGCGCGGCAGGGCGTTGCGTTTACAAATTACGGAACGGCAATCGCCTATATGAACGGGATACTTGAGCGCACCATAGCGCCGCTCCCGGATATAGAATCCTAAAAGACGCTGTAAAAGCAAAGAAAAAAGCGGCTTGGGTCAGTTGACTCAAGCCGCTTCTTGCGTAATTGCCGTATGTTTATTTGCTGAATGAAACGATGATTCCGCCGTTTGAGGCGTAAAGGGAATTTAAACCGCTGGCCTTCAAAATGGTAATATTGCCTTCCGGGTAGCCGGCGGCAGAGGCGATAAGCCCTTTCACATATTCCGCCTTGTCCGCGCAGCAGACATGGCTTATTATACATTTCTCCGCGCTCAAATCACAGCCCGCCGTGTCCTTGGCAACAAGGTTCGCAAGCTTCAGCAGCGCGCGCTTTTCCGTAAGCTCCTTGCCGGCAACCGAGATGTTTCCGTAATCCGTGCGCCTGCATATCAGCTTAACGCGCAGCGCTTCTATCACATTGGCTGCAAGGTTGAACAGCCGCCCGTTGCCCTTGAGCGCGTCAAGGCTTTCCAGACAGAAATAAAGCCCGCAGTTTTTTACGCAGTATTCCTCCGCGGCGCTTATCACATCCTCAAAGCTGTTCCCGGCGTCCGCAAGCGCCTTTATCTTGTGCGCCATCAGCGTTTCAAGACCGGAGGTCGCAAGCGAATTGAAAACATGGATCTTTTTGCCGCCGCCGTGCTCTTCCTTAAAAAGCTCCGCGCCCTGAACGGCGCTGTTGTAGGTGCCGCTCAGCTTGTCTGTAATCGTCAGAATATAGATTTCGTCGTAATCACCCTCGCAGGCGCTCGCGAAAGCCTCCGGAGAGGGGCAGGCGGATTTGGCAAGTTCTTCGCTTTCCGTCATCCTGGAAATAAAATCGTCCTGGTCAAAACCGGCGTCGTCCTGAATAATATAATCGCCTATCTGTAAAGTGAGCGGAACAATCTCCAGATTTTCCCACTCTTTCATATCCTCTGTAACATCACAGCATGAATCAACTACAAGTTTATAAGCCATAATCAATCCAAAGCCCTTTCCTTAATTTGTTAGTTCATTATAAACGAATTTCTTATGCTGTGTCAATCAGTTCATATTTTTTTTACAAATTTTCAAAGCTGTAATATTTACGGCGGCGCGTTTCGCCATTTTTTGCTTAAGATACCGCTTTCCTCGCCGCCTCTATCTGCTCGTCAACGCTCTGCGTGCTCGGACCGCCCGGCACAAGACGGCACGCAACACATTTTTCAAGATTGATCGCGTCATAAACGCCCTCGTCAAAAAGCGGGCATATCCTTTTGTAGTCCTCAATCGGCAGGGTCTCCAGCGTAAGCCCCTTGTCAATGCAAAGCGCAACAAGCTCTCCCGTGGCTTTGTACGCGTCCCTGAACGGCAGCCCCTTGCCCACAAGATAATCTGCGCAGTCGGTAGCGTTTATAAAGCCGCGCGCGGCGGCGTTCCGCATGTTGTCCGCAAGCACCGTCATCGTGTCTATCATCGGCGTAAACGCGGTAAGGCACATCTTCACCGTGTCCACCGCGTCGAATATGGCATCCTTGTCCTCCTGCATATCCTTGTTGTACGCAAGCGGTATGCCCTTCATAACCGTGAGCAGCGCGGTCAGGTCGCCGAATACGCGCCCGCTCTTGCCGCGCACAAGCTCCGCAATGTCCGGGTTCTTCTTCTGCGGCATGATGGATGAGCCCGTGGAAAACGCGTCATCCAGCTCAATGAACTTGAATTCCCAGCTGCACCACAGGATAATCTCCTCCGAAAATCTGGAGAGGTGCACCATTATAATAGAAAGCGCAGCCGCAAGCTCCATACAGAAATCACGGTCGGAAACGCCGTCCAGCGAGTTCAGCGTTATGCCGTCAAAGCCAAGCTGCTCCGCCACCGTTTCGCGGTCAATCGGGTAAGTCGTTCCCGCAAGCGCGCCGGAGCCCAGCGGGCAAAGGTTCATTCTGCGCTTAACATCCTTGAGCCGGTCAAGGTCCCTGCAAAGCATTGCCGCGTAAGCCATAATATGGTGCGCAAAGGTGATGGGCTGCGCCCTTTGCAGGTGGGTGTAGCCCGGCATAATCGTCTGCTTGTTCTCCTCCGCCTTTTCGCAGATTACCTCTATAAGCGCCTTGACAAGCCCCTCGATTTCGCCAATCTCTTTCCGCAGCGTAAGCCGTATGTCAAGCGCAACCTGATCGTTTCGGGAGCGCGCCGTGTGCAGCCGTTTGCCGGCGTCGCCCAGCCTTGCCGTCAGCTCCCCCTCAATAAAGGTGTGTATGTCCTCCGCGCTTTCGTCTATTGTCAGCGCGCCGCTTTTCAGGTCGCTCAGTATCGAGGTCAGCCCGTCCGTTATTTTTTCGCTCTCGCTCTGCTCTATGATGCCGGAAGCGCCCAGCATGGCGGCGTGCGCTATACTGCCTATAATATCCTCTTCAAACATTCTTTGGTCAAATTTTATAGAGGAGTTAAAATCGTTCGTTTCCTTCGCAAGCTCTTTTTTGAACCTGCCCTTCCAAAGCTGTGCCATCTCTGTTCCCCCGCTTTTTCACTTCGCGCGGCGGCGCGCCGCCGCGTGTATATCCGTAACAAAACGCAGCCCCCGCGTACGCAGGGGCGCAGTTCTTATTCCTTATTTTTTTCTCTCTGTTCGTCCAGAATCGCTTTTACCTTGATCGGCAGACCGAACAGATTGATGAATCCCGCCGAATCGTTCTGGTTATAGACCTCGTCCGCGTCAAAGGTTGCGAACTCCTCGCTGTAAAGGCTGTACGGAGAGGTTACGCCCACATTGATGATGTTTCCCTTGTAAAGCTTCAGCCGCACATCGCCGGTAACGGTTCTCTGCGTCGCTTCAACAAAAGCGGAAAGCGCCTCGCGCAGGGGCGTGTACCACTGGCCGAAGTAAACAACCTCCGCAAACTTCTGCGCAATCAGGAATTTGTAATGCTGTGTTTCACGGTCCAGGCAGATCTGCTCAAGCGTTTCGTGCGCCTTATAAAGAATCGAACCGCCCGGGGTCTCGTAAACGCCGCGGCTCTTCATTCCCACAAGCCTGTTTTCAACCATATCAACAAGCCCGCAGCCGTTCGCGCCGCCCAGCTCGTTCAGCTTCTCAATCAGGGCAACGCTGTTCATCTCCTCGCCGTCCACAGCGGTGGGAACGCCCTTCTCAAAATGGATCGTCACATATGTGGGCTTGTCCGGCGCCTGCTCCGGCGATACGCCCATCTCAAGGATCTCGTCGTATTTCGGCTCGTTTGCCGGGTCCTCCAGGTCAAGCCCCTCGTGGCTCAGGTGCCACATATTCTTGTCCTTGGAATAATTGGTTTCCCTGTTAATCTTAAGCGGAATATTGTGCTTTTCCGCATAGTCAATCTCGTCCTCGCGGCTCTTGAATTCCCATGTTCTCCACGGGGCTATGATCTGCATATCCGGCGCAAATGCCTTTATGGCAAGCTCAAAGCGCACCTGGTCGTTGCCCTTGCCCGTGCAGCCGTGGCAAATCGCGTCCGCGCCCTCCGCCTTGGCAATTTCAACAATCCTTTTTGCAATGATCGGCCTTGCGAACGCCGTGCCCAGCAGGTACTCGTTTTCGTATTTCGCGCCCGCCTGCACCGTGGGTATGATGTATTCGTCTACAAATTCCTGCTTAAGATCCTCTATATAGAGCTTGGAGGCGCCCGTCTTGATCGCCTTTTCCTCAAGCCCGTCAAGCTCTGTGCCCTGACCCACATCGCCGCTTACGGCAATGACCTCGCAGTTGTTGTAATGCTCCTTGAGCCACGGAATGATGATAGAAGTATCCAGCCCGCCGCTGTAGGCAAGCACCACCTTTTTGATTTCCTTAGCCATATCTGTTCCTCCGTTAAAAATGTATTAAAATCGTAAAAATTACTTTAACAGTTAAACATTATAGCATATATGCGCCTACAGTCAAGAGAAGAAAATAAATTTGTATAAAAATACAAAAAGCATAAAAATATACACCAAAATATGTATAAAATTACGCATATCGGCGCTTTTTGGCAGAATAAATGAACTGTAAAAAAAATCACATTAACCGCAAAAAAAACCGCATTTATTTGAAATAAAATATGAATAAAATATGAATTTTATTTAAAATTTATTCATATTTCCGCAAACCCGATTGACACGGTGTGTAAAAAGTGCTATAGCTTAATTAAGCATCGGGATTTATATCCTTTTTTGCGGATTTCCCGCACGGCTTCCGGATGTATAAAAGCAGGGTCAGCGCTTGATCCGAAACAGCCGTTTTGCAGTATCATTTTTAAGTACAGAAAAAGGTAAGGAGAGATTTTTATGAAAATCAAAATGTCCAAAAAATTGCTCTCGGCTTTCCTTGCGGCAGTCATGGTGTTAACAACCTTCGCCGCAATGCCGTTCAGCTCCTACGCGGCGGAATATTCTGCGGCGGATCTGAAATCGCTTTTGGATTCGTATGAGCTCAAGCTGGATGAAACCTTGGCTTATACAAACCTTGTTGATTCGTATGATGCCTATGTGGCTGCATACCGCGTGTATATCGGCGTTCTGTCCGGTCTTACGGATGCGGACGAGATTGACGAGGCTTACGCCAATCTGGAAGCGGAAATGGCAGAGATGTCGGTTTGGGAGCCGTATACGGCGGACGCTACGCCGTCGTTCGGCAATGATACAACGGGCACCGACTATGACGGGTATGTGGACAGCGGTACCGGCTTTGACTATGCCGTAAATCTGATTTATTCGCCTACCTGCACCACCTACGGCGTTGCCAGCGAATATCAGAGCGTTACGATTGATATGTATTATCCGGATACGGTTATGCTGTACGACGGTATAAATACGCCCACCATGCCGGTTATGGCTATGGCTACCAAGAGCACGACCAACAGTAGGTATATATATCAGCTTTACCCCTGCGTTTCCACCTCGGATTCTTCGGACAACGCTTATTTCCGGCTTACCGGCAACTGGCACGGTTACTCAATCAGCGATGACCTTGATCATAACTGGCCGTTGACGATGCAAAATGCAAATTACTATCCGCAGGGCGCCGCGGGCACGCCGAACACCTCCGAAAGGATGGAACTTGGTGTACGGAGTGTATGGGGAGTCATTTGGGACAAATATATGGCCTCCATGGCAAACGGCATGCAGTTTGTGGGCGAAATGGATTCCTCAACCTATTCGGCGTCTTATAACCTTACATGGTACAGGGTTACGGGCAACGACCCGGACGATACAACATCGTTTGAAAACACCGGCGCAACGATATATGTTATAAACTATAAGGCGCTTATAGACGCTGTTCAGGATCTTTCTATTGATAATATCTACGACTACAGATATGATCAGGTATCAAGCTTATTCGCTGCGCTTGAAACAGCTATGGCTCTTGACCCCAATTCCTATGATTATGCTTCAGGTGTGGCAAGCGCCGTTTCAAGCTGCGCGTCGGATATCCAGTCCGCCGTATCTGATATCAGTTATTATGCAACACGCGTTTCAACAGCCATAGATATGGACAGCTATGTAACGCTTGCGCAAAACTACATCGCTTATACCCCTGTTTATGAAAGAGGCAATGATGACGGCACTTATACAACTCGTTCTTGGAATACCTTCCAATCTCGGTACACATCGGCACAGACTGAACTGGAAGCGGTTGTAAGCGGCGCATCAAATTTCACTGACGCATCCACTTTAAATACTAATCTTGTATCAGCTTATAATAATCTCAGTTCAAGCTCGGCGGCAACCAAGATTGACGATACTGAGCTGCAGGCGCTGTTTGTAACCTATTACGCGCTGACGGAGAATTATTATACGGAGGAAACTTACAGCGCCGCGACGGCGGCAGTAGAGGCTGCCCTTGAGTATTATGAGGACGGCAGCTATATCCTGGGCATCACCCTGACGCAGTCGGATGAAAATCAGGTGATTTATGACGGCTTGCTGGCAGATGTCAGCGCCGCAATTGCCGCCCTGCGCCTCAGCCGGGATGCGAAGGTAGGAACCCTCTACGGCTCTTACAGCTATAATACCGTTATGGAAGCTTATAATGAGCTGGACGGCAGCGAATATTCCAATTTCGGCAGTGCAACGGATGCGGCGAACGCGCTGCAGGTCGTTATGGAGGAGCTGGAATCAACCGATTTCACCTCGCAGTCCGAACTCATAAGCACCTATACCTCGGCTGTTCAGGCGCTTATAAACGCAATCAACGCGCTTGTGCATATCGTTGTGATTGAGGACGGTGCCGTTGTTTCTGAAACCTACGGCTCCACCTCCGGTTATACGGCCGATAATATTACATCTTATCTGGATAATCAGATAACAAATATCACATATCTGAAAACGGTCAGCGGCACATCCTCCTATACCACGGAGTATGATATTACCATAGATAATTCATTCACAAATTGGAGTACATCTTACGGTGTGC
>CAYOPQ010000008.1:0-4541 GCA_964405895.1 uncultured Bacteroides sp.
AAAATATACCGGGCAAAAACTTCGAGAGCGCGATAATGATATTGAACAGGATAAATAAAAAAAACCGAAGCGGCGGTACGCTTCGGTTTTTATTTTGGTGGAGATGGCGGTAATCGAAACCGCGTCCTGAAACCTCTTATCAAGGCTTTCTACATGCTTAGTTTGTTATTTATGATTCCCCCGGCGACACGGCAGCAAACAGCCTTATCGCTTCGGTAGGCTCTGATACCTGACGGGAGCCGAGCCGTTCCCCCGTTCATGTTCGCCGCTACACGACGCCCGTTCCGCAGCCGCGGCGCTCCGCGGACGGACGAAGGCTGCTTAAGCAGCCAAAGCTACTGATCTATTGTTGTCAGTTAATTTTAAAGCGCTGATTTTAAAGCGGTTCAGCTCCTCTGCATGCTTACCGAGACTCCTTGCCCCAGTCGAAATCCTTTCATCCCCATATTGATTTTAAGCGCGGTCCTTCATGGCGCGCTCTATATCGCGCTGCGCCGAGCGCTTGGCGGCAACCTCGCGCTTATCGTGCAGCTTTTTGCCCTTGCACAGACCGATTTGCAGCTTTGCCCTGCCGTTTTTGATATAAAGCTCAAGCGGGATTATGCTGAGCCCCTGCTCGCGGCTTTGCTGAAACAGCTTTACAATCTCTCTTTTATGAAGCAAGAGGCGCTTGCGGCGCAGAGGGTCCCTGTTAAAAATATTGCCCTGCTCATACGGTGAAATGTGCATTCCGAGGGCAAACATCTCGCCGTTATCGACGCCGCAGTACGAATCCTTCAGATTGACCCTGCCCATACGAATGGATTTTATCTCCGTGCCGTACAGCTCCAGACCCGCCTCATAGGTGTCGAGAACAAAATAATCGTGATAGGCTTTTTTGTTTCTTGCAATAACCTGAACGGAATCCTTTTTATTTTCCACGCCCATCACTCCTTTCGCTCTCGGCGGGACTGTATTATATAACGCTTCTGCCCTCAAGCGCGCGCGACAAGGTTACCTCGTCCGCATACTCAAGATCCGCGCCGACGGGAACACCGTATGCAAGGCGGGAAACGGTTATGCCCATGGGCTTGAGCAGGCGGCTTATATACATTGCCGTTGCCTCGCCCTCCACAGTGGGGTTGGTCGCCATAATCACCTCGTCAACAGTGCCGTCCTGCAGGCGGGCAAGAAGCTCTTTAATTTTTATTTGATCCGGTCCCTTATTATCCATTGGGGAAATTGCCCCGTGGAGCACATGATATGTGCCGTTATACTCGTGCGTGCGCTCTATTGCCGCTACATCCCTGGGGTCTTCCACAACGCAGATAACGCTTTTATCCCTTGTTGCGCTTTTGCATATGGGGCACAGCTCATCGTCCGCAAGATCACAGCAAATTTTGCACTGGCGGATTTTTGTATGCGCGTCCGTGATTGCCTTGGCGAACTCCGCCGCCTGATCCTTTGTTAAGCCGAGCACATAAAACGCCATGCGCTGCGCCGTTTTGCTTCCGATTCCCGGCATACGCTCAAACTGCTCTATAAGATTTTGAAGTGGTGCTAAATGATACGCCATAGCCTAACCCCTATTAAAGGCCGGGGATATTGAGCCCGCCTGTTACGGAGGAAAGCTCCCTTTCCTCTTCCTCATCTATTTTACGCATCGCCTCGTTGAGCGCAGCCATAAGCATATCCTCAAGCATTTCAACATCCTCCGGATCAACGACCTCCGGATTGATACCGATTGCCTTGATTTCATGCTTTCCGGTAACGGTAACCTCTACCATACCGCCGCCGGAGGAAACCACATATTCCTTTTCCTCCAGCTCCGCCTTTTTCTTTTCAATATTTTCCTGCATCTGCTGCGCCTGCTTGAGCATTGCCTGCATATTCTGCGGGCCGCCGCCCATACCTTTTGGAAGTCTTGCTTTCATAAGTATTCTCCTTAAAATTAAAATTTAATCTTTGATATCCATATCCACATTGCCGCGCGCTTTCAGGATAAGCTCCTCAAGCGGGTCGCGCTTTTTATTTTCCTGCGTTTTGCGCTTAAAGATACCGATTTTATAATTCCTGCCCGTAATATCATAAAGCGCCTGCTTTATCGCCTTTAAATGGGTGGGGATTTTAATAAAATCGCGGAGCGCATTGTTGCTGCTGTCTATCAAAAAGTATTCGCCGCGCACATAGCCCGCCGCACCGTTGAGCACGCCGTAAAGGGCGATATCCTTTTTATAAATGTTCTCCATAAAATCCGCCCATTCGGTAAATTCCGTCTGCACGGCGGTATCCTCCGCCTGCTGCGCGGGGGGCTGTTCAGCCGTTTCTCTTTCCTGCGGCTGCATCCGCGGTGCTTCTTCAGCGGCGGATAATATGTCTTGCCCGCCGGGAAGCGGTTCCTCGCGCAGAGGCTCGGAGCGCTCCGGCTGTTCCGCCACCGGCTGTTTTTCCTGCGGCGGAGCTTCAGCCGCCGGTTTCTGCTCCGGCAGAGGCTCAGCAGGGATTCCTCTTTTCACCGCGTTCTCAAGAGCCGCAAGCCTTTCAAGCATGGAATCCGCCGATATGTCGAGCTTGGGCTCGCAGAGCTTGATAAAGCTCATTTCCATTTCTATTCTTGCATTTGCGCCGCCCTTTACAGAAACAAGCGTTTTCTGAAAAAGGTCGAGCGCGCGAATGACTGCCGGCAGGGTGAACCGCGCCGCATTCTGCCTGATTTGCGCGTATTCGTCATCCGTGCATATGATCAGGCCGCGGCTGTCCTTCACGGTTTTTACAATCATTAAATTACGGAAATGATTGATCATTTCCACGCAAAGGCGTTCCATATCATAGCTGTTTTGATGCAGGGCGGAAATGATATCGAGCGCCGCGCCGCTGTTTTTATCCGCGACCGCCGACGAAAGCTCATAAAGCGATTCACGCCCCGCGATGCCGGCAACCTCGGAAACAAGCTTTTCCGTTACTTCCTCATTTCTGCCGGCGCACTGGTCAAGGATGGAGAGTGCGTCCCGCACGCCGCCGTCCGCAATTCGGGCAATCAGCACCGCTGCCTGCGGCGTTAATGATATGCCCTCCGACGCCGCAACAAATTCAAGGCGCTTAGACATATCCTCCGGCTGTACGCGCTTAAAATCAAAGCGCTGGCAGCGTGAAAGTATCGTTGCCGGAAGCTTGTGCACCTCCGTTGTGGCAAGTATAAAGATTACATGAGCCGGCGGCTCCTCCAGCGTTTTGAGCAGCGCGTTGAACGCGCCCTGCGAGAGCATATGCACCTCGTCTATAATATAAACCCTGTATTTCCCCCGCGACGGCGTATAGTTCGCCTCCTCGCGGAGCTCGCGGATATTATCCACGCCGTTGTTGGAGGCGGCGTCAATTTCCACGACATCATAAATCGTGCCGTTATCCAGCCCGCGGCAAATTTCACATTCGTTACACGGCTCTCCGCCGCGGCTGTTTTCACAGTTCACAGCCTTTGCAAGGATTTTCGCGCACGAGGTTTTGCCCGTTCCCCTGGAGCCCGTAAAAAGATACGCATGTGAAACGCGGCCGTCTTTTATCTCATTGAGCAGGGTGCCCGTTATATGCTCCTGCCCCACGACATCCGAAAACGCCTTAGGCCTGTATTTTCTGTAAAGAGCCTGATACATAGCACCCCTCCTTAGGTAATACAAAAAACACGGCTGCATTCTCAGCGTAACGTACAGACTTGTCTGCGGCGCACAGAATAATCCACTTATTGCTGCTCGGTTCCCCGCCTGACAAGGTTCGTAGCATCCCGTCGCACAGGGCCCATACGCTACGCTGAAAATGCAACCGCTCTGAGCTGCATATATATTATATACTAAAACGAATCCGAAATCAATACTTTTTCTATTTCGGAAAAATATATATAGTGCATATCGCCGTCAGCATACCATTTGGGCATGATTTCATTGTCAATAAAGCTTTTTTCGTCAAGATACAGGCATGCTTCTTTCCTGCATATAAGCACAATCTTCGCCTCTTTGAAATACGGTGCTTTGTCCTCGTAAACAGGCGTTAAGCCCGTTTCCTTTATCTTATCAAAATCGCGCCCGCTGTGCGAGCCGCAAAAGCTAAGGGCGTTTTTATATTCCCCGCCGAAAAAGCAGAGGGAAAAATAAGCCTCTTTATCCATCAGCGTTTTGGTGTATCTGCTTTCCCTGACATAGACGGTTGCCGTGTCTTTGCCCCACAGCTCGCCTATACCGCCCCACGAAACCGTCATCGGATTGCAGGCGTTTTTATCTCTGTCCGCCGCGGTGAGCAGCGCCCAGTCGTCACTGATAAGCTTAACGGCGTTTTCGCTTAAATCACGGATATTTATTTGCTTCATACCAATCACCATAGCCTTTCAAATCTAAAATCATCGGCGCTTTGCCGCAATCCGGCGGGACGCCGACGGTGATACAGCCGCCTCAAAACCGGACGGGCAAATTTTGGGGTCATATATTCTGACAGTGCGGTTTTCACATAAACTGCCCCGGCAAATAATTATAACAGTACGCGCAAAAATATGCAAGACGGAAGAAAAATTTTTT
>CAYOPQ010000008.1:4641-39249 GCA_964405895.1 uncultured Bacteroides sp.
ATAACAGTACGCGCAAAAATATGCAAGACGGAAGAAAAATTTTTTATTTCAGTCCGTTTTCAAAATTTAAGTTGCACTTTAATTTTAGGTATGGTATAATATCATGATGCATAATGTCTGTATCGGTCTGATCGTAGTTCCCTTTTGTTCTTAGGTATGGTATAATATAACCTTCGCTCGGTGTGATTTCCTGAAATTGTAGTTCCCTTTTATTCTTAGGTATGGTATAATTCAGTGATTTGGAGGAGGATTATGCAGCCATTGTAGTTCCCTTTTATTCTTAGGTATGGTATAATTATTTGGATAATTATAAGTAAGCAATCCCGATTGTAGTTCCCTTTTATTCTTAGGTATGGTATAATATAAGGGACAAATTTGGCTTTAATATGCGGAATATTAAGGGAATAAAGGAAAAAAAGCAGAAGGAAAAATGATTTTTCCGTTCTGCCTTTTTTCTTTTCTGCTATAATAATGTTATCTGTTCGTATGAAACAGGCTCATCAGCCTGCTTGAAATTGCCGAGAAGTATCTGCATTGAGCCATACTGCTTTTCCGTTATTGTAAGCAGCCGAACCGAACCGTTTTCCGGCAGGTTTCTGCGGACTCTGTTTTCGTGTGTTTTAACGCTGTCATAGCCATTGCAAACACGGGTATAAACAGAATATTGCAGCATTTGAAAGCCATCCTTAACAAGAAAATTTCTGAATTTTGCCGCAGCTTTCCGCGCGGCTTTTTCTTTTACCGGCAAATCAAAAAATACAAGTATCCTCATAAATTTATTCATAATTAAAATACGCGGTTTCGCAGAGTTCCGGGAGTTTGAGGAGAGAAGAATCTGCGCTCTCATAGCAGCTGATAAGACTTTGCACTTCAAGCTCAACGGCTTTTGCAACAGACCATTTATCGCCGCGGACAAGACAAACACTGTTCAGAAGCTTTTGCAGCTGCGCCTTATGATATGTTGTAAAACCGCCTGCAAGATCGGTATGCTTGGAAACGGCAAGATCAACAACGGGTCTGAACGGTTCTATCAAATCATCCGCCAGATTAAAGGCGTTAAGCTGGTTTTTGTGATGGATGCCGACGGACGGTTCCAAGCCGTAAGCCACAATATTTTTGGCAATAAAAGACCGAAGTACGGCATAACCGTAATTCAGAGCCGCGTTGACAGCGCTTTCATCGTCTCTGCGAAAATCCTTGCCGAACAGAGAACGGAAATAAACATTTGCCGCATAGCCTTCCCTGTTGGTTGCGTCGCCGGACTGTACGGATTTTGAAATAGAGATAAGCTTGCTGCTGTCCGCACCGTTTAACGCAAGGCATTTTGCCTGATTTTCGATTTTTCCGACAACGATTTTCTGCCACAGGCGCTTAAGATGCGGCTTTGACTGCGCCTGTTGCAGCTCTATCCTTTTAAGTGCTCTGCAATATGAGCCGACCGGCATAAGCTGGCAGCAGGGAATATGCCTGTCATTACATAGGATTACACATACGCCCTGTTCGCCGAGAGAAGCCATGAGCTTCGCCGTTATTTTGGTATAAGGATTGTCTATAACAATGCTTCTTATGTCCTCTATAGGGAATGAATACTCTTCCCCGTTGAAAACAACAAGCTGGTTTTGCTTTAATTTAAGCACGGACTCATTGGCTATAAAAATATTTCTGTAAGGCATTATTTACTCTTAAACCCCATACGCTTTTCGCCGTTCACCCTAAATAAATTTCCGAGAGGGTCAACCGCGTATTTTTCGATTTTTACAAGCGACTTTATACCCAATCCCCTTATTTTATATGAACCGTCATGACTTTCGACCGTAATGGATGCCGTAGAAATATCCGCGCCTTTATAATACAGAATCATTTCATTGCCGTATTTTTCCTTGGGAAGTGTGCTGTCCTTATGCACAACGGTCATTTTAAAATCTTTTTTTGCCGTTACCTTTATTAGGTCGTTCGCATAAAGAGAGAAGCAAAAATCCTTTTCATCCATCTTTTTCCACGGTTTTCCGTTTGCCACGCAGGCTAAATCGGGCAATTTCTCCTTAACAGTATCCGCTACATAAACGGGCACAAGGTAATATCCGTCATTTTCCACATAGTAAATATCTATGCGTATCATTGAGCCGTTTTCGGCAATGCCCTTCTCGCCGCGGGCGCATACCCAGCTGCTGATTTTTTCCCTAATCTTGACCTTCTTTACCACCGGTCCTTCACAGCCGTCCGCCTTCGGTTTATGGAACGGCTCATCTGCCGGAAATGCCTTTTTTCCGTCTCCGCCGTATTCCTTAAGCCTGGCTTTTAAAGCCTCATACAGCAATCTGTCACTTTCACGGTTGTAATAATTCTTAATCTCTCCGTTTTTGTCAAGTTTAAGATCAGAAAGCGCCGTTTTGGATATTTTATATCCCTTTTCTCTGCCTGAACGGATTGTAGCTTCGTGAGCAGCTCCCGTCACCTTATGGTTTGCCATTCTGGAAACGAACACCGGTTTTACGGTTTCTATCTCTTCCGCCGTATAATTCGCAAGCGGCTTTGAACGGAAACATCTCTTCGGGTCATTGCTGATCCTGTATTCCAATTCTTTCCTGAATTCCGGATAAGGCAGAGGGAACTTGTCAATAACTTCGCCCGTGCTTTGGTCAACGGCAAAAAGACCGCTGTATCCTATTTCACGCTGTTTTGAATATTTTGAAATGTTTTGGATATTTGACTGCGTTACGCAGGCTATAACAGCGGCGTCAACAGCATGATGCAAATCTCCGTTCTCACGCAATTTCTGAATGCCCCAGCGCTTGCGCATGTAGGCTGTTGCCGCACCGTTTACAGATCTTGTATGTATTCTTTTACTTTTATCGCTTTCGTTTTCATTTGAAAAAGGCTTGAACGCAAGATTATCGTTTATATAATTAAGCAGAAAGCGGCTGAGGTATCTGGTATCGTTGAGGTTCCTGCTTTTAAGCTCCTTAGAATCATCTTCTGACACCTTTTCTTTCAGCAGATTTCTTTTTTTGGCAAGATTTTTTACATGGTTTTCAACATAAACCCTGAAATCTTCCGCTCGTTTTCCGCCGAGATACTCAAGAGGTGTTTTATTTCCTTTTTCCCGGTTTTCTTCTTCGAAAGTAAGCACCTTATTATTATAGCTGTCATCAAAGCTTCTGCTGTAAGGAATAATATGGTCCACCTCAGCATATCCGGCTTCTCCGAACAACTGTTTTGGATCTATATACTCTTGCGTATAGGGGCATATACCGTTTTGCTCATCCCACAACTTAAGTTTGACTATATCCTGCCCTGAAGGATAACGGATTTTGAAATCCTCTTGAAGGCGTTCTTTGATCTTTTCATTGATCGCGCGGTTTTCCTTGTTATTTTTATCTATTTCATCGCGCTCTTTTTTTGATTTAGACAAATCCCTTGCAAGCTCAATATTGATATATACGGGGCTTTCTTTCATTTCTCTGATTATAGCGTTGATAACCTTTATCGTCTGCGAAACCGAACGCCGAACGACGGGATTGACTATATCATCAAGCGCATCATCTTTAGCAGGCAGGTATTTTCCTTTTTCTTTTATTCCGTGCCCCTTAAAATCTATTCCCGCCGCCTCGCAGGCTTTATCATAGGTGTAGCCTTCTTTAAGATACGGCGTAATTTCTTTGCATGCCTTTATTGAAATATGACCGAATTTAGAAAAACCTTTCAGCTCCAGCAGGCAGTCATGCAGCTTTTCATCAATTCCGTTTTCCGAAAGATATTCTTTGATTTTTTCATCATTTTTATATAAAGTAAAAGCGGTGCCTATCGCGTCAATTTCGTCACCGGTAAGCTTTTCGATATAACCTTTTTCATATTGATCAAGCGCTTTTCTTATATCGTGATATGCTTTAAGATAATTGAATTTCGCTTTTTCTTCAACCTCATCTATATCCTTGTCTCCGTAACTGAGAGAAACAAAGGTATAATCTTTACTGATTTCAATCTTTTTGCGTATACGCTTGTAATTCACATTTTCCGTATTTTTGCAGAGTTCAAAAACCTTGCCGCGTTCACCGGCGTCAAGAGAGCGTTTAGCGCCTGATTCGCTTACAAGCTTAATATTGTTGATATTCTGCCAAAGATTGAACATCTGAAATGAATATGTTGCTTTTGCCGCGCGTTTTTCTTCCGGAAGCAGTCTGCAATTGCCAATCATTTGGAAAATCTGGTCGCCGTAATACGGGCTCGGTGAATTTTCCGGGCCCTTTCCGGGGCCTACATCAAACGGTCTTTGTGACAAAAGTATGCTAAGATATTTTTCTTCATTATTTTCGCCGGCAAAAGCATTTCCCAAAGCTCTTTGCTTAGAAAATATTTGTTTCGCCTCGTCCTCTATCATAGCCCGTGTGACGGTGTTGGCATAGCTTTCGCCCTTGTTTCTTTTAGAACAGCCGAATTTTTCTTTATGCTTATAAAGCATTTCGCCAACCGTGCGGTATTCATTTTCCTGCATTATTTTGCTGTTTTCGTCAATTTGATTTAAGAGCCTGCCCATTTCCTTATCCTGCCGCCCTTCACTCTTTCTGTTAGATTTAAATCCACGGCGCTGAGCAAGATGTATAAGCACCCTTGCAAGCTCATCATTACTGAGCTTTCTATCCAGCGCGTCTGCACGCAGCTGATAAACATCACTGAGCTTACCGTCAAAAAGGCTGTCCAACTGCTCTTTTTCCAAAAGACCGCCGCTTACTATAAGCTGTTTTATGCGCTCAATTCGGTGCTTATGCCTTCTGACACGCCTTCTGCTGCCGCGCGCTTCACGCCTCGGCAACGCAAGCGAAGAGCCGTTTTTTGGGTTTTCAGCCCCTTCAAAAATGCGCGAACCGAGCCTGATTATACGGTAGGGCTCATCATTTGAATCCAGAGCCATTACGGCATAACCTACCGAAGTAATACCACAGTCCAAGCCAATTGAATATTTCATATACACTCACCCCTTAAGCTGCTATAAAGAGATAACGACCTGCGTTTTAGGGCAGGTCGTTAACGGTTTCGGTTTACTACCTTTTTGTAGTAACCTTTTGTTCTTCGGTATGGTATAATAAAGAACAAAATCATGCTACCATATAAAGAACATTTTGTCAAGTTCAAAGGCAAAAAGCAGGCAAAAGCTTCCGCACGGTCCAAAAAAAGCGCCGCAAAATATTCTCTATCTGCACCGCTATTGAATATACAAGATAATAAATGATAAAATAAAGATTTATGGATATAAAGTTTAAAAAAATTGCCGTATTTCGGCAACACGCAGTTAGAATAACAATTTATATAACAATTACGAGCGAAGAAAAAAACAGCACTCTCGAAATGAGGGTGCTGTTTTCGTTGAGTTGGGTACAATTATTTGAGTTCAACAGTTGCGCCTGTTTCCTCAATCTGAGCCTTAAGAGCCTCTGCGTCCGCAGTGGGAACAGCCTCTTTGATGGTTGCGGGAGCGGAATCAACCATCTCCTTAGCCTCTTTGAGTCCGAGACCGGTAGCCTCTTTAACAGCCTTAACAACCTTGATCTTGTTCGGACCTACATCCGTAAGAACAACATCAAATTCGGTCTTTTCCTCTGCAGCAGCTGCGCCGCCGTCTGCGGGTGCAGCTACAGCAACTGCCGCAGCAGCGCTTACGCCGAATTCTTCTTCAACAGCCGATACAAGCTCTGAAAGCTCAAGAACGGTAAGCGTTTTAAGCTCTTCAACAATTTTGGTTACATTTTCTGATGCCATTTTAATTTCCTCCGATTCAAAATTTAGTTAAAAGTTAAAATGTGTTTATTCCGCCTTATCTTCAGCGGGAACCTCTGCTTCTGCTGCGGGCGCTTCCTCTGCGGGAGCGGTATCCTCAGCGGGCTCTTCTGCTTTTTCGCAAGCTTCAACGCCGCCCTTATCAACAATAGCCTGAACGGCACGAGCGAACGCCGCTATAGGCGCGTTGAACACGCTGCATACCGTGGCAAGGAGCACTTCTCTGGACGGGAGCTTTGCAAGAGCCTCAAGTTTTGCGATTTCAATAACTTCGCCGTCAATATAGCCGGACTTCAAATTAAAGAAATCATGCGCTTCGGCATACTTATTAAGAATACGCGCCGAGGCAACATAATCATCCGCACAGGTTGCGATAGCGGTTGTGCCTTCAAAAACGGGATCCATTCCCGAAAGACCGGCTTCATCTGCAGCTCTTTTAAGTATAGAGTTTTTAACAACAGTATACTCAACCCCTGCCTCACGAAGCTCTTTACGCAGCTTGGTGTCATCCTCAACATTGATGCCTTTGTAATCAACAACAACACCTGCCACGGAGCCCTTGATTCTGTTGGCAAGCGCTTCAACCTGCGCCTTTTTCTTTTCAAGAACTACTGTGCTTGGCATGAAATAACTGTACCTCCTTCATTATTTGCCGCCTGAGCGGACTTTTAAAAGGCTGTTTACCAAACAAAAAGTGCATTCCGCAAAGACGGGAATGCACAACATTTATCTATTCAATATAAAATGCGAAACGCACCGTATATCAACATAAATGCTCATTCCTCGGCAGGCGATAAATATATCTTATGTCTTGCGACACCTGCTGTCTTTGGTTGAACAGCGATAGTATTTTAACACAGGGGAAAGCCCCTGTCAATACTTAAAACAAAAATTATTCCGCCGCGGCAGAACCTACCTTATTCGGGTTGATTCTTATACCGGGACCCATTGTTGCGGCAACCGCGCAGGATTTGATGTACTGGCCTTTTGCAGCCGCGGGCTTCGCTTTGATAACGGCGTCAAGAAGCGCGTTGAAGTTTTCAAGCAGCTTTTCCGCGCCGAAGGAAGCCTTGCCGATGGGGCAGTGAATGATATTGGATTTATCAAGACGGTATTCGATTTTACCTGCTTTAGCCTCTGTTACAGCCTTGGCTACATCTGTAGTAACCGTGCCGGCTTTGGGAGACGGCATAAGACCGCGGGGACCGAGAACCTTACCTAAACGGCCTACGAAGCCCATCATATCCGGGCTTGCGATGGCTACATCAAAATCCATCCAGCCGCCCTGGATCTTCTGAACGAGATCGGCGTCGCCGACAACATCCGCGCCGGCAGCCTCGGCAGCCTTTGCAAGATCGCCCTTAGCGAAAACGGCAACTCTTACATCCTTGCCAGTTCCGTTGGGAAGAACTACGGCGCCGCGAACCTGCTGGTCTGCGTGGCGTGAATCAACGCCCAGACGAACATGAACCTCTATGGTCTCATCAAACTTAGCCTTTGCGGTTTTTACCGCAAGCTCAAGCGCCTCTGCACTGTCATATAAATTAGTACGGTCTATAAGCTTAGCACCGTCAGAATATTTTTTTCCGTGTTTCATAATAAATTACCTCCAGTGGTTAATCGGATTTTTCCTCCCACAAGGGAATCAGTCTTCTACTACTATACCCATGCTGCGAGCCGTGCCTGCAATCATACTCATGGCGGCGTCAAGAGAAGCCGCGTTGAGATCCGGCATTTTTGTTTCAGCGATCTGCTGAATCTGCGCTTTTGTAATTGTGGCAACCTTATCCTTATTGGGAACGCCGGAAGCCTTTTCAATTCCGCAAGCCTTCTTGATAAGAACAGCGGCGGGCGGGGTCTTTGTTACAAATGTGAATGAACGGTCGTCATAAACGGTGATAACTACCGGAATGATAAGGCCGGCGTCATTCTTTGTTCTCTCGTTGAACTCTTTTGTGAAAGCCGGAATATTTACACCGTGCTGACCGAGCGCAGGACCTACCGGCGGTGCCGGCGTTGCTTTGCCTGCGGGAATCTGAAGTTTAATTAAACCTACTACCTTTTGAGCCATTATTATTTCCTCCTAAAATGTGGTATGGCGGGGAAGCTCTCCCCTCCCACGCGCCTTGCGGCGCATAATAAGCGGCGCTGCCGCGAATTACCTGAAAATTTCTTAATCCTCTGCCTTTTCAAGCTGGTCAAGCTCAAACTCAACAGAGGTTTCCCTGCCGAACATTGAAATGAGCACGCGCACGCTGTTGTTTTGCGTATCCACGCTTTCAACGCTGCCGGAATAGCCCTCAAGCGGACCGTCTATTACATTTACCATATCTCCGGCGGCATAATTCACCTTTACGCTGACCTTTTCAACGCCGAGCTTGCGCACCTCTTCTTCAGTGAGCGCAACGGGTTTGCTTTCCGGACCCACAAAGCCCGTACAGCCCCTGATATTTCTGACAACATACCATGTATCGTCCGTCATGACCATTTTGACGAGCACATATCCCGGAAATATCTTTCTTTCAACTTCTTTTTTCGTGCCGTCGTCCTTAATCTCAACAACGGTTTCGGTAGGAACCGAAACCTCCTGAATGAGATCATGGAGATTTCTGTTTTCAACAACGGTTTCTATGTTGCTTGCAACCTTATTTTCATAGCCCGAAAAGGTGTGCGCAACATACCATTTTGCTTCTTCCATTCATCAAGCCTCCGAAAATTCGATTTCGGCATTATTCAGCCGACTCTGTATCAGAATCCGCAGTCTCTTCGGTAGTATCCTCGGAGTCCGTCTCTTCTTCGGAAGTATCTTCAGAATCTGTATCCTCTTCAGAGTCTGTATCCTCGTCTGAAGTATCGTCTGATTCATCGGTATCATCGGATGTTTCGGAAGTTGTGATGCTTTCGGCGGCTTCCTTTATCTCTCCCAAGCCATAGGAAAGAAGGGAATCAACAGCGTAAATCGCTACGCCGACGATAATAACCACAACAAGCACGACAAGCGCGTTTTTAAGCGTTTCCTTTGCCTTCGGCCAAATGACCTTTTTGCGCTCCGAATTTACATTCTTGAAGAATTTGCCTATAGATTTAAAAGGATTCTTCCTTTTAGACTTTTTCTTTTCCGCCTTAGCTGAAGATTTTTTAGAGCTTTCCGCCTTATTCTGCTTCGCTTTTTTGCTCTCTTTCTCCTCGGCATTCGGAGTCTTTTTTTCCTTATCTGCCATGCTGAACCTCCGTTACTTGGTTTCCCGGTGAAGAGTGTGCTTTCTGCAGAACGGGCAGTACTTATTCATTTCAAGCCTGTCCGGTGTGTTCTTCTTGTTTTTCATTGTGTTGTAATTGCGTTGTTTGCATTCAGTGCAAGCTAAAGTAACTTTAACTCTCATATGAACACCTCCGTTTTAATTTCGATATTCAATCTCCCTCCCGGCGGTAAGAACACGACCGCCGCAAAAGGGCAAAAAAAAATCAGCCCCTTTTTGAGGTATTGCTAATATACCACAACGGCGCGCAACAGTCAAGTGAAAAATCAAAAAAAGTTTGCATTTGCCGATATTTTAATATATTATATTTACTAAGCAAGAAGCGATTCGTATATATAGTATATAGGAGCCGTTATGAACACAAAAGTAATTATTATAGGCGCCGGCGCGGGCGGGCTTGCCTGCGCCGTAAGGCTTAAACAAAACGCCGTGAACGCCGAGGTGCTTGTTTTGGAGCGCCTTGAGGGCGCGGGCAAAAAAATACTTGCAACGGGCAACGGCAGGTGCAACCTGACGAACACGCAAGCGGAAAATTACAGCGAAGTAAAAGATTTTTTTGAATCGGCGGGGCTTATGCTCAAGGTGCTTGACGAAGGGCGCGTATATCCCTATTCGCTTAAAGCGGAAACGGTGCTTGCCGTTTTGCTGGATGAATGTGATAGGCTGGGCGTAAAAATAATTACCGAATGCACCGCCAAAGCCATATCGCGCAGCGGCGGCGGATTTCTTGTGGAAACGGATAAGGAAAATTTTTACGCTGATTTTGTTGTATGCGCCGCGGGCGGAAAAGCGCAGAGCGCGCTCGGTTCAAACGGAAGCGGATACGGGCTTTTAACGCCGCTGGGGCACACCGTTACCCCGCTCCGCCCCGGTCTTGTTCAGCTGACCTCATCCAGCAGATACCCGCGCGCCGTTAAAGGGACGCGGGCGCGGTGCGGCGTCAGCATTCTGATTGACGGCAGGAAAGAAGCGGAGGATTACGGCGAGGTGCTGTTTACGGATTACGGCATTTCGGGGATAGCGGTCATGAACATTTCCGCAGCCGTTTCCGCGGCGTTTTCAAACGGCAGAACGCCTAAGTGCCTTGCGGAGATAGACCTTATACCGGAGCTTTCAGAAAGCGATGTGCTTGCGCATATAAACCGCTTCGGCAGCCTTAAGGGCGTTTTGGGCACAAAGCTTGCGCAGATAATTGAAAAGCAGGCGGGCGGCGATAAAAGCGCCGAAGCAAGAACCGCAAAGCACTGGCGGCTTATCATAACGGGCACAAGGGGCTTTGAATACGCCCAGATCACCTGCGGCGGCATCCCTGCGGCGGAGCTTGAGGGCTTTGAATCCAAAAAAGCCGAGGGGCTTTTTGTATGCGGAGAGCTGATTGACAGGCAGTTCCCGTGCGGCGGGTTCAACCTTGATTTTGCATGGCACAGCGGCATAGCCGCGGCAGACAATATAGCGAAAAGAGTTAAAGCATGATAAGGATAAACGAGATACGCCTTGAGCTGGACGACAGCGAGGAACTTTTAAGCGCAAAGGCGGCAAAGATACTCAAAATAAATAAGAAATATATAAAGCGGCTGACCATATATAAAAAGAGCATTGACGCACGCAAAAAAGACGATATACATTTTTCCTACAGCGTGGACTGCGAGATAACGCTTGATGAAAATCAAATTGTTTCCAAATGCCGTTCGGGCAAGGTTGCGCTTGTTAAACCTTACCGCTATGAAATGCCGGAAAGCAGGCGCGTATCAAAATTCAGACCTGTTATCGTGGGGTTCGGCCCGGCGGGAATGCTTGCGGGGCTGATTCTTGCCGAGGCGGGGCTCAAGCCGCTGATCTTTGAACGCGGCAGGGCGGTAGACGACAGGCAAAGGGATGTTGAGCGCTTTTGGAAAACGAGGGAGCTTGACGAAGAATCCAATGTGCAGTTCGGCGAGGGCGGCGCGGGGACCTTTTCCGACGGCAAGCTTACCACGGGCATAAAAAGCCCGTTTATACGCAAGGTGCTTCTTGAGCTTTACGAGGCGGGCGCGCCGGAGGAGATTCTTTACTCCGCAAAGCCCCATATCGGCACGGACAGGCTTGCGGTTGTCGTAAAAAATATACGCAAAAAGATAGAGTCGCTCGGCGGAGAGGTACGCCTGGAATGCCGCGTTGAAAGGCTGATTGTTTACAACAAGTTCATTCAGGGAATCACATATACCCATCACGGCGAAAGCTTTGATATGGAGGCGGACAGCGTGATAATGGCGATAGGCCACAGCGCAAGGGACACGGTTGAGATGCTTTATAATTTAGGTATTGAAATCGTGCAAAAGCCGTTTTCCGTGGGGGCGAGAATAGAGCACCCGCAGAGCCTTATAGACAAGGCGCAGTACGGCAGCTTTGCCGGTCATCCCAAATTGGGCGCGGCGGATTACAAACTTTCGTGCCACGGGCTGCACGAACGCGGGGCATATACCTTCTGCATGTGCCCGGGCGGCACCGTGGTTGCCGCCGCGAGTGAAAAGGGCGGCGTTATAGTGAACGGCATGAGTTCCCTTGCGCGCGACGGAAACAACGCGAACAGCGCGTTACTGGTCGGCATAGAGCCGAAGGACTTCCCGAGCGAGCACCCGCTGGCGGGTATTTATTACCAAAAAGAGATAGAGCATAAGGCGTTTTTGCTCGGCGGCGGAAATTATATGGCTCCCGCGCAGCTTGTAGGCGATTTTCTTGCCGGCAGGGCAAGCACACGGCTCGGAACGGTTGCGCCCACCTGCCCTACCGGGGTTACGCTCACGGATATACGGGAATGTCTGCCGCAGAAGGTTACCGAAACCATGCAGAGCGCAATTGTTGAAATGGATAAAAAGCTTAAAGGGTTTATGCTTTACGACGCGGTGCTTACCGCGCCCGAAACAAGAAGCTCCAGCAGCGTCAGGATTTTAAGAGACGAATTCTGCCAGTGCAATGTGCGAGGCGTTTACCCGTGCGGCGAGGGAGCCGGATATGCCGGCGGCATCGTTTCCGCCGCTGTTGACGGAATTAAATGCGCGCACGCCGTGCTTGAGGACAAGCATTAAAAGCAAAAGAAAACGGGCTTAAAATCAACAGGCGTGCTTTACGGATATGCCGGCGGCGGTGAGCTTGAAGCCGCCGGAGCTGATTGTATTGCAAGGACGCCGGAAGATATTTTTAACATTATTAATTATTAATTGTAATTAATATAGATAAATATATAATAAAAAAGCTTGGAGTTTTCCAAGCTTTTTTTAATCATTCATAATTAGGCTTGTCGTTGATTTGGAGCTCATTGAGAACATCAAAATATTTTGCGGACATCTCCTGCTTTGTAAACATTTCGCTCGCTATATTTTTAGCGACCGAAAAATGCCCGAACAGCGCTTTAAACAACCGGTGGAACCATGCAACCGGCAGTAAGACCGGGTGCTTATAGGCATAATAATAAAATTTTTTCAGATAAGCGGCGCTCGGAAATATCCATTTAAAGAATGCCCTGAGCGAGGTCTTGAAATCGGCTTTGCCGCCGTCCTTCATGCTGCGCTCCAGATTCACCATACCCACGCCGCCGTTTTTAAAGCCGAATATGCCGCCGTCAATAATAATATCCGACAGGTTTTTATAAAAGCCCTGCTCCTGCCTGTCCTCAAAGGTGAAATTCACCGCAACCGGGGTTTTAAACCATTTTTTTGAAAGCGCTATAAGCGCCTGTGCCGTTCGGCTTATTTTGATATTGTCGCAAAGCGCGGCAAATTTCTGCATATCCAAATCCGGATAATAGCGCAGAATCGCGTCTATATCCATGATCATGCGTATACCTGCGCCGCCGTTTTTAAGATGATAAGCTATATGCGTTATAACATACAGCAGATGGTAGATGGGCTTAAGCTTATAAGTGTGACCCGTATTTTCGCTTATATCGTCAAACGGTGTGGAATAATAGATTTTACTTTGCACATTTATGTTTTCCAGCTCTGTATGGATATCGAATATCTCTCCGCCGTAGCGCGCTTGGGCAACATTGTGTCTGACAAAATCTATTTTAAAATCCGCCTTTTTCAACGCGGATATCGCCGCCTCGTAATCCGCAGGGCGCACAACCACATCTGTATCGCCGCTTGTTCGCAGCTCTGGATTGGGATAAAGGAACCTCAGCACCGCGCCCTTTACAAGCAGATGGTCAATGCCCGCCTCGGAAAGCGTTTCTATAAGATAGGTCATGGCGCGCATCTTGATTTCATAATTCTGCACCGCAAAGCCCAAACGCTGATTGAATGCGGACAACAGCTTGCCCTTGGGTCGGCTGCCCTGCGGGAGCTCTTTTATTTTGGTTGCGATGATTGCGGTAACGCTGTGGTTTTCCGAAAGCTCATATACAGCCTGCCAATCCGTCTGCTCGCTTCCCTGCGGCTTTTCCTGATTCAGCCAACAGTAAAGAAGATATATAAAATATTCCTTTGCGTTCAAGGCGGCGCCCCCTTTCATAAGCTGTCCGAAAAAGAAATTCCGTTACCTGATAATTATAACAGATAATAAAAATTTTTCAATTCCGCTAAACAATAATTTATTGAATATTTATTGCTAAATTTATCCTTATTAAAGGCATCAAACATCTTGAAATTATATAGCTTATAGATTATTATAGCTATAGTAAGATAGGCATATTGTATTTTTAAATTTAATTACTGCCGCAAGGGCTTAAAGGAGAGTACCCGGCGGCAGGGTTGGGGAATAAAAGCGCGACGGCAAAATATTGCGGGGCCGAAGCTTTTAGAATAAATATCCGTAAAGGAGAGGGAATCCATGAAAAGAGGAATCAAAGCGGCAAGCGCCGCCCTGGCATGTGTATTTGTGTTCACCGTGCTTTGCTCCTGCTCTTTATCCGGTGAGGATGAAAGCTGGAAGGACGCCGGATATGATCTTTCCGTACCCGAGCTGGGGCAGGACGGATGGTACCTTGTGTTCGAGGACAATTTTGACGGAGACGAGCTGAACGAAGGTATAATATTCGGCGACAATTACACCGGCAGCACGGAGATCTGGACGACTTCACCCCATGCCATAAGATGGGAGAGCAACGACGAGGACAAGCCGGAACAGGCCTGCTGGTGGTGCCCGAACGCGGTATCGCTGCGAGACGGCTACCTTGTAATCACCTCACAGTACGAGGATGACCACACCTGCGACGGAGACTGCCCTTCCGAGGGGCGCTTCACCGGCGGAATCGAAACGCGGTTAATAGTCGGCGACCAAAATGACAACAAGGGGCAGAGCGACGAGCTTTTATTCGCCCAGGCGTTCGGCTATTTTGAGGTGCGCGTAATGCTGCCCGAAGCGGAAGGTATGTGGAGCGCGTTTTGGCTCCAGTCCTCCGGCATGCGCAAGGTTGCGGCAGAGGGCGTTGACGGCACGGAAATAGATGTATTTGAAAGCGCCTTTTATAAAAAAGGCGGCACGCAGATGGGTCATGCGCTTTTATGGAACGGATACGGTGAATATGCCGATTCAGAAGATTATATAACGGAGCTTGATGAAAGCCTTTACGGCGAATGGCACACCTTTGCGCTGAAATGGACGCCCGAATATTATGTATTTTACATAGACGGCGTTGCCACCTGGGCAACGGCGGCGGGCGGCGTTTCGCATGTTCAGGAATTCCTGCGGCTCACATGTGAAATAGACGCCGGGGACAAATGGGGACCGCACGGACAAAGGATAGGCGCGTTTGACACGGAAAGCTCAAGCGAATTTCTTGTGGATTATGTAAAGGTTTGGCAAAATTCAAACTATGAGCAATATGAAATCAGCGACGACTGCTTTGCCGGAGAGCTTGATATGAATTCCTGACGCCTGATAGATCATAACCCATCAAGCGGTTGCGTCTTCGCACAGACATGCACCGCCGGCACGAATACCCATGCAAGAAAACAAAAGACGCTGAGCGAAAACCGCTCAGCGCTTTTTGTTATTTCTAACAGACGAATACCATAAATATGTATTCCGAAGCTTTAGTTATTTAAGGAATTTAAGTTCTCTGATAATCGCCGGCTCTTTTGCCTTGCCGGAGCAAATCTGGAAAAAGCATATGATTTTAATTACAAATAAAACGATTGTCATTATTATATATGCAAGCGGCACAATAAAAGTCCAACACAGGAGTAATGCGCATATTGACATAAGCACATTTACAACAAGGAATTTCATTGCCTGCTTTAAGTGAAAACTAACATAAGGCGAATTCGGTGCAGCGAGGAGCGCGATAATAATTCCTATAAAACCGAAAAGATAAAGCGTCATTGCCATAACTTTGTTATCGGAAATATCCTTATCGTCGAATTCCGATGTGTGATCATAAGGGTCTGCCTTATAATACGCATTTTGCTGATTATAAGGGGGCACATTTGCCTGCTGCTGATAGTTTGGCTGGGGCTGCTGATATTGAGTTGCTTCGGAAACCGTTTCAAACTTCATGCCGCAATTTGTGCAAAACTCATCATTATCTTCTGCTGCTGCGTTGCAATTCGGGCAGTATTTCATTTAGATCTTCTCCTCTTTATTTTTTGGTTAGTTTCCACAGAAAAGCGGAATACAATAAACCTATTTATATTATATAATACAACATACAAAATGTAAAGAGCTTTTGCAATTTTTTGTAGGTTTCGGCAAATTTTATGACATATAGCTTTTTATATGCACTATTTATCAGATTGCGGGGCGGGATTTCAGCCTGATATTTTCCGAGGCGGTATATTTTATACTCTCCTTGCGAGGCACGGCTTTGCCGCCGTACCAGCTGAGAATGACCTGCGGAGACGCGAATATTTCATCCAGCCTTTCAAAAAACGGAACACAGTCGCCGTAATCAAGCGCGCGGTGGTCTATTGCAACGGTAATAGGCATGATCTGCCTTATCTCTATTTTTTTGTTTCCGCTGTCATCGGTTACAACAACGGGGCGGTCCTGAATGGCGTTTACCGCAAACGCCGTTGTCTGCGGCGGGATAATTTCAAGCAAAAAGCACTCGCCCTTCTGCCCCCTGTAAACGGAGCCGAGATTGGACACCGTTGTTGTGCCCTGCTCTATATCCTGCTTTGTTAACCTGTCTGTTTCCGGGATTTTATAATATTCTTTTTTCGCCTTTCCGGAAAGCGTTTTCACCCTGTGTCTGCCGGGCATTTTGGAGCCGAACAGGCGGCAGACGGTTTGCGCGAGCCTGCCTTGCTTCAGACCTTTTAAAGTATTGTCAAGCGACACTTCAAACATGACCTCATTCATATCGCTGTTGGCGGCGCGCCTTGCCGTATCCGCTATGGCGTGCGTCATCTCAAGCAGGGATTTGTTTCCCATATCGTGCATATTAACGGTCATCATTTCACCTGTTTTAAGTATCATGGGCATAGAAATATCTATACTGTTGTGATAAGTAAGCGTTCCGCGCACAAGCCTTCTGCTGAACGCAAGCGTCGTATTCATTTTGGGGGCGGCTTTAAGTCCCTCGCAGATTATTTTAAGCGCGAGCGTATTTACGGATATTTTATCCGCTGTATCCGTTACATTTTCATTCAGTTTTTTATAATACTCCATAAGCTCTGTTACATCCGCCTCATAGCTTACTGTGGTGTGGGGAATCTGCTCCCAGCTTTCGGAAGTCATATTTGATACGATCTTTCTTGCAATCCCAAAGCACTCTTTTTTGTATACTGACATCATTTTTCTCCTTTGCATCCAATATGGTATTTCGGCATTTCCTTTGCCGTGACACAAGGATAGCAAAACACGGCAGTGCATACCACCAACTTTGCTTTACATTGGGGGCAACCTGAGTTTACATTGCGGTTTACATAATAAAAAAACCGCATGGCTGCGCGGTTTTTCGCGTTTGCCATACGGTTATAATTTTTATTTTTTATGCTTTTTATTTTTATACGACACCGCGGCGCCGATGTAGTATATAGGAATGGTGAGGAACAAAATCCACAGCGGGTGCCACAATCCGAAATGAAAACCGCCGATAAAAAACACAATCAGAACAACGACGGGATAACAAAAGATCAGTTTATTTTTCTTTTCATACGCGATGATTGACGTATAGAATACGGGTATGGTCAGAATACAGATCCATGAGCTTTTCCAAAGGCTGCTGTTGAGAACGCCGAGCAGCGCCGTTACAAACACCGCAACAGCCGGATATGCGTAAAACAACCATGAGCGTTTTTTCTTGGGCGGCTTTTCTGTTTCCTGCACTGCCTTATCGGAATCCTCAGGTTCCCGCGCCGCCGCGGCTTCAGTCGGAATATCCTCTTGCTCCCGCGAAACCGTTTGCGCCGAAGGCGGTTCCCGCCTTTCCCCGCAGTTCAGCAGTTCATCTACCGAAAGCCCGTACAGCTTAGAGAGCTTTTGCATATTATCGGTATCCGGAACCGCGTAGCCCTGCTCCCATTTTGAAACAGACTGCCTTGAAACGCCGAGCTTTTCCGCCAGCTTCTCCTGGCTGAGATGGTTTTCCGCCCTGAGTTTTTTTAAATAATCGCCCTGTTTTATAGACATTTCAATACCTCAAATTTACGAATGATAACAAGGTATATTATAATTAAAGAGAGCAGCGATTTCAAGCACCCGGTTTTTCTTTAATAAATATTTAACCCTTTATTTAGCCAGCCTGATTGTAATTGAGGTGCCCTCGTTTTCACGGCTCTCTATGGAAACGCCGCCGCCTAAATATTCGGCGGTGTGTTTGACTATTGCAAGACCCAGCCCGGTTCCGCCGTTCATCTTTGACCGTGATTTATCAACCCTGAAAAATCTTTCAAACACGCGGTCCAGATATTTTTCCGGAATACCTATGCCGGTATCGCTTACGGTAAGCAGGCACTCCCCTGCCGTTTCCCGAACGGTTATTTCCACTTTGCCGCCTTCAACATTATATTTGACAGCGTTTTCAACCACATTGTATACAAGCTCTTCTATAAGCGCTTTTGTGCCCTTTACCCTGCACGGCGCGCCGTTGACCGTTACGGTCACGCCCTTGTTCTTCGCCTTTACGGAAAGCGCTTTTACGCAGTAATCCACAACGGGCATAAGATCAACAAAATCAATGATCGGCTTATAATCGTATTCCTCAAGCTGAGAGAGCTGAATAATATCGTGCGTAAGATTGATAAGCCGCTGCGACTCTTTATAAATAATGCCGCCTATTTCCGAAACATCATCCGGCTGAACCATATTGCTTTGCAGCAGCTCTCCGTAGCCGGAAATCGCCGTCAGCGGCGTTTTGAGCTCATGCGAAATATTGGCTGTAAACCTTTTTTTCATGTTGAGCAGCTTTTCCTTTTCATCAAGCTGCACCTGTATTTTATCCGCAAAGGGCTGAAGCTCGCTGTAATTGCAGTTTCTGCTGATATTTGCAATATCCTCGCCCATTTTTTCTATGTCTTCACGCAAGGCTTTTGAAACAATAAGCGCCGCCGCGAAAGCAATCAGCAGAACAGCCGCAAGCGCCGGAACGACCGCCGCCGCAACAAGCAGCACGGGGCGGCTTTTTTCGGCGCCGCCCGCATTTCCGATATATATAACCGCGGATATCACTGCCGCCGCGGATGAAACAATTGCGGCGCAAAGTGATGAAATAAGGATGGCGTTAAATATTTTGCCGGTCATTCTTCCTGCCATATCAATCACCAAGCTTGTAGCCCACATGGCGGATCGTTTCAATCAAAGACCCACTTTCGCCGAGCTTTTTTCTTAAATTAAGTATATGACTGTCTACGGTTCGGGATTCGCTTTCGCTGTCATAACCCCACACCTTATTGAGCAGCTGCTCCCGTGTAACGGCAATACCCTTGTTGAGAATAAGATACTTCAGCATCTCATATTCCTTAAAGGTGAGCTCCACCTCTTTGCCGGATGCATACACCTTATGCTTTTTGTCATCTAACATAATGGATTTATAAATATGGGTTTTACGCGCATCTCCGCTATCCGTTCGCCTGAGAACCGCCTTTATACGGGAAAGGAAGATCATAACGGAAAACGGTTTGGTTATGTAATCATCCGCACCGCTTTCCAGCCCCTTGATGGCGTCTATCTCCGAATCCTTTGCCGTTACCATAACAATGGGAATATGCTTGTAATCCGCGCTTGCGCGCAGCCTTCTCGTTATGCTGATTCCGTCCTCATCCGGCAGCATAACATCTATAACAAGGAGATCCGGTATTTTTCTTTTGAGTTCTTCGTAAAAAGCCTTTGGCGTGTCAAAGCCGCGCACCTCGTAGCCGTTTCCCTGAAGGGCATACGATTCCAGCTCGCGCACGCTGCTGTCATCTTCCAAAATATAAATCAGCGGCATAATCTGTCACCTCAGTACCATTATCTCAGTTAAGCGAATATTTTTCAAGATAAGAATCCAGATTTTCAACAAAATCTTTATCGCCCGCCTTCAGGTCGCGCGTGTATTCGTGCACATTGTATTCGCCGCTTTCAAGCTCTATAACCGAAACGGCAAGGCTGGAGCAGTGGTCCGCTATCCGCTCAAGCGCGTTTATGAGATCCAGATAGACAAAGCCCTGGGATACGGAGCAGGCGCCTTCCTCTATGCGCTTTAAATGGCGGCTTTTCAGCTCTTTTTTCAGATTGTCAACCACATCCTCAAGCGGTTCAACCTCTCTCATTTTAGAAATATCGCCCGCTGTGAACGCATCAATGGTCAGATTGACGATCTTTGTGACAGCCGCCATCATTACCGAAAGGTCATATTTTGCCTTTTCCGAAAAAGAAATGTTTTTCTTGATGATATTTTTCTTGATTTTAAGTATATCCTCGCAATAATCCGAAATCTTTTCAAGATCCTCTATAGCGTGGTGAAGTATAAAAACATTTTTGCTGTCCTCATCACTGAGCTGAAGGGAGCTGACCTTTACAAGATAGGTTTCCAGTATTTCCTCATACTTATCCGTTTGCTTTTCGTTTTCCGTAATTTTCTGCGCTTTTTCAGGGGTATAATTTTTAAAAAGCGAAATGGCGGTTAAAGCTGTTTTTTCCACAATGCGCGCCATATACACGGTTGCCTCCCTGCTTTTTTCCACCGCGTATGAAGGGGTCAGCAAAAAGCGTTCGTCAAGCAGAGCCGGCGCGTCCGCGTCGTTTTTGCGGCCTTCTTTGATTGTAAGGCGCGCAAGCTTTTCCAGCTGTTTGGTAAAGGGAAACCAGACAACAGTTGAAAAAATATTGAAAACCGAATGGACAACGGCGATTTGAGAAGGCGTAACCGCATCCTGGAGGAAATCAAACTGAAATATCGCATTTGCGCCGTAAAACAGCACAACGGCAAGAACAACGCCGATGATATTGAAATAGAGATGCGCGAACGCGGCGCGCTTTGCGTTTTTACTGGTTCCCACGGAGGATAGCAGCGCCGTGATACATGTGCCGATATTCTGCCCCAAAATCACCGGGAACGCCGTTGAAAAAGCTACCGTTCCCGTCAGCGAAAGCGCCTGTAAAATACCTACCGACGCGCTTGAGGACTGTATGGTTGCCGTGAGCACCATGCCCGCAAGAATACCTAAAACAGGATTTGAAAATTTAAGAAGTATAGAGGTAAACTGCTGATTATCCGCAAGGCCGCTCATGGAATCGCTCATAAATTCCATACCCATCATGAGCATGCCGAAGCCCGCGATGATACCGCCTATATTTCTGCGCTTTTCGTTTTTTGAAAACATAAGAAGGAACACGCCCGCAAGCGCAAGCACAGGGGCAAAGGAGGACGGCTTAAGCAGATTTATAAACAGGCTGTCCCCGTCAATACCCGTAAGCGAAAGCAGCCAGGCGGTTGCCGTGGTTCCTATATTCGCGCCCATGATTACGCCGATCGCGCGTGAAAGCTCCATAATGCCGGAATTTACAAAGCCGACCACCATGACCGTAACGGCGGAGGAGGACTGGACGACGGCAGTAACCGCGCAGCCCAAAAGCACGCCTTTATATATTTTATCCGTCATTTTTTCAAGAATCTGCTCAAGCTTGCCGCCGGAAAGCTTTTCAAGGCTGCCGCCCATCATATTCATGCCGTAAAGGAAAATGGCAAGCCCGCCCAAAAGCGATAAAACGGAGTATATACTCATATCCATCCCTCAATCGTTATTTTTAATAAGTACCATAACAGGAGTCAATCAAAACCATGCGGTTTTTATGTCAAATACATGTAAAATCCTTTATGTTCCTTATTTCTAAATTTATCGGGGATTTAGGTTGACAAAAAAAGGGAATTATGATATGCTCTTTATCAAAGCAAAAGAGCGCCGCCTCTTGCGGGCGGTTTGCAATAAATTTGAAAGGAGTGAACACAACATGACAAAATCAAGACTTGTTAACGGGTACGAAATGCACAGAGAATATAGATTGCGGAATATTTGCTTTTCGGCTTATTGTGTTCACTTTAAACATAAATAGAAAGTGAGCGATTTTCAGCCGCCGGCAGATATCTGCCGGCGGCTGTTTTTTTCTGTAAGGAGGGATTTATATGCCGTGGATACAAAGGCGCGAAAACGATGAGAAAGCGCCGGTTTTAAAGAACATCATCTATGCTGTTAAGATCATTTATAAGGCGCATAAGCCATACATATTTTGGAATATCGTGAGTGAAGTTTCCGCCGTATTTTTTGTATATTTCATTCAAAGCGTATTGTTTTTAAAAATGCTGCTTTCCGTTATTGAGGGCGGATATTCCTTTTCCTATTATATAAAGATACTTTTGATTTTCTTTGCCGTTGGGCTGGCGCAAAAGGCAATCTCAAATATAAGCGATTATAAGCACCTTGTCGGCCAGAAAATCGTTTTTAAAAAGCTGAACGGCATGATATTCGAAAAGGCATGCAGGGTTGATATAAACTGTTACGAAAACCCCGAATTTTATGATAAATACCAGCGCGCGACGGAAATACTTACAAGCGGTTACTTCTTTGCCTTCGCAATGTGCCTTGCGCAGGTTATTGCTTCGTTTATCTCTTTGATTGCCATAATGACCACCGTGGCGGCAATAGACCCAGCTTATCTTATATTTCTTGTTCCCCTGCTGTTTGTGTTTGCGGTTGAGGTCCTGAAAAGCCGCCTTGTTTACAAGCGCGATTTCAGCATGGCCGCAAACAACAGAACAAAGGCTTATGCGCAAAGGACGCTTTTTCTTAAGGACTTTTCAAAGGATATAAGGACCTCAAATATTTTTGATGTTATCAAGGGCAGATTTGACAGGGCTGTTCAAAGCAATGTGGTAATCCTGAAAAAATACGGATTAAAGCTGTTTTTATTCAGTATGGTAAGCTCACTGCTGGGCGAATTTTTCCCGATAGTAGGCACCTATGCCTACGCGGGCTATCAGTTTGTTGTTACCGAAAGCCTTACGGTATCCGGCTTTTCTGTGGTGCTTTCGGCAATAGACTCCGTGCGGCAGGCGTCATTGGATCTGGCATGGAGCTTTTCAGAGCTTTCCGCCTCCGCCCTCTATTTTCAAAACCTGCGTGAATTTTTTGAATACGAGCCGCTGGTTGTTTCCGGCAATATGAAAGCGGAAGAATTTGAGAGCATTGAATTTAAAAACGTATCCTTTAAATATCCGAGCGCGAAAAAATACGCAATCAAAAACCTGAGCATAAAAATAAGCAAGGGGCAGACCGTTGCGATAGTGGGTATAAACGGCGCCGGAAAAACAACATTTGTTAAGCTGCTTATGCGCTTTTATGATGTTACAAGCGGCGAAATACTGTATAACGGAACAAACATCAGGGAATATGACCTTGAGAGCCTGCGTTCAAGGATAGCGGCGGTTTTCCAGGATTACAAAAATTTTGCGCTGACGGTAAATGAAAATATAATGTGCCGAGAGTGTGACGAAAAGGATAAGGCGATTGCCGAGCAGGCAATGAAAAGCAGCGGAATCTATGCCGCCGTGAGCGCCATGGAGCACAAAGCCGATACGGTGCTTACGCGCGAATTTGATGAAAACGGCGCGGGCCTTTCCGGCGGCGAGGCGCAGAAAATGGCTGTTGCGCGCCTTTTTGCAAGGGATTACGATATTGCCGTGCTTGACGAGCCCTCCTCTGCGCTGGACCCCATTGCCGAATATAAGATGTATGAAAATCTGATACGCGAAACAAAGAACAAAACCATAATCTATATCTCTCACCGTCTTTCAAGCGCGGTGCTTTCAGACAAAATATTTGTGCTGGAAGGCGGAACGCTTATTGAAAGCGGCAATCACGCCGAGCTGACGGCAAGGGGCGGAAAATACGCAGAAATGTTTAAGCTTCAGGCTTCCAGCTACCGAAAGGAGGGCGCGGACAATGCATAAGAAAAGCAATCGAGCGGCACATTCAACATACTCAAATCTCTTCTACTTCATAAAGCTGCTGTTCAAGATTTCACCGCTTCTTGTTATAGGGGAAGCCCTGTGGGGCGCTTTGCTGAAGCTGCCGGTAAGGCTTGTTTCCGTTATCGGTGTAAAATATGTTGTTGACCTGGCTGCCGACAAAGCCAATTTCGGAAAAATCGCTTCAGCCATTGCCTTAATTGCAGCCGTTTTGCTTGTAACAGAGATATTGTGCTGGCTTTTCAGGGAATTCTACTGGAATGTGGCAAGAGAAAAGGCAAACGCAAGGCTGAGCACTATTTTTTACGAAAAGGCAAAATCGCTTGACCTTGAATCCTATGACGACCCGGATTTTTACAACAATTTTATTGTTGCAATAGAATCATCCACGGGAAATTTGAATAATATACTGAATATGATCAGAAATTATATGGGCGAGCTGATATCGCTTATTACGGTAAGCACCATTATCTTTACGCTGGACCCGGTATGCCTGCTGATTATTCTTGCCGTGATCGCTGTATCCACGCCGATCAGCAGAAAAATAGGCAGGCTGCAGTCTGAAAGACGCATTGAAAACAACCGCCTGCACAGGAGAGCGGATTACTTTGCCCGCGTTTTCTACCTTCAGGATTACGCCAAAGAGGTTCGCATAAACAATATCCGGCCGCTGCTGATAAAAAGATACGGCGAAGCGGCGGACGATGTGATTGAAAACCAAAGGAAATATGTAGGCAAAATAGACCTTATCTACTTTTTTCAGGAAATGGGCGTACAGGTAATCGGCTTTATGTTTATTCTGCCGCTCTACCTCGGCTACTGCGTAATTGTGAAAGAAACGCTTTCCGCCGGCGATTTTACCGCCACATTCAACGGGGCGTATTCCATAGCCGTATCCTTTTCATATCTGACGGTGACCCTGGCAAGAAATTTTTCCGAACAGGCAAGAATGATTGAAAAATTCCGTGAATTCCTGGGCAGGGAAAACAACATTGAGGGCGGAACGCACACTGCGCAATGCGCGCAGCCCGAAACGATAGAGCTGAAGGATGTTTCCTTTACATACCCCGGCAACGCGCAGCCCACGCTGAAAAATATAAATATCACGCTGAAGCCCTATGAAAAGATTGCTCTTGTGGGATACAACGGCGCGGGAAAGACCACGCTGACCAACCTGCTGCTGCGCCTTTATGATGTGACGGACGGGGAAATCCTTATAGGCGGCAGAAATATAAAGGATGAGACGCTTGAAAGCCACAGGAAAAGATTTGCAGCGATTTTTCAGGATTTTCAGCTCTTTGCCGCAACGCTGGGAGAAAATGTTTCCCTAAGCCCGGAGGTAAATGAGGAGGATGCGAAGGAAGCGCTGAAGAACAGCGGCTTTACAAAAGAGCTGCCCGAGGGTATAAACACCTCCCTCCTGAGGGAGTTTGACGATAGCGGCGTAATGCTTTCGGGCGGGGAAGCGCAGAAGGTTGCCGTTTCAAGAGCGTTCTACAAAAAATGCCCGTATGTCATAATGGACGAACCCTCCGCCAATCTGGACCCCATTGCGGAATATAACCTGAACAAATCCATGATGAACGCGGCAAAGGACAAGACGGTCATCTTCATTTCCCACCGCCTTTCAACAACAAGGCACGCGGACAGGATTTATGTTATGGAAAACGGAGAGATCGTGGAAAGCGGCACCCACGAGCAGCTCATGGCGCTGCGCGGGAAATACGCGTATATGTTTGAGCTTCAGGCGGAGAAATACAGAAAATAAAGGGTCTGTAAAATATGTTGAGCATTTAACATTGAGCCAAAATAAACAGCCGCACGGTTGTGCGGCTGTCAGGCTGTCGATAAAGTCGTCCGGAACGGTATATTTGTGTACTGCGGCTTAAAGGCATAATAATAACTACTGCCTGCTTATTTATTCATTTTCGTAAACATAATATTCAACAATTGCGCAGCGAACATTTCCGTCCCTGTTGTTTATGTAGGTTATGTTTTTTATTTCATATGATTTGCGGCCCAACGCACTGATATGGTTCAACTCGTCGATGAAATCGTTGAGCGGTTTTTCAATATTTAAGTAAAAAGGATTACCGATAGAATTGATCTGCTTTATTTTAAGCTGCTTTGTATTCTTGGATTCCATTTTATTTCCCTCTCTTGCCAACAGCCGGCGGTTGTTGAAATCACAGAAAACGATATATAAAACGCCCTATTTATCCAACGCGCGGTTTACAACAAGCCGCGCGGCTTTTATATTTTTGAACCTTTAGAGCCCTTTGCGCCGCCGAACGACGCCGAGGAAAGAATATTTGTATCAAACGAATATGTGATCTCCTCATTGCTGCGCTGCCTTTTGAGCGCAAGCGCGATAAGCCTGTCAAGCAGCTGTGTATAATCAACACCCTTGGGCTCCCACAAATAGAACGCAAGCGAGCCGGGAATGGTATTGAATTCGTTGATCCAAAACTCGCCCGTTTCAGAATCCATAAGAAAATCTATTCTGACAACGCCGCAGCAGTCAAGGTATTTGAACGCGTCAACAGCGATGCTTTTGATTTTTTCGGCAGTTTGAGCGGGAATATCGGCAGGTATCTTTCTTTTAAGGCTGCTCATGCCCTTGCTGCCGCCCGTTTTTTCGCCCGCGCTCTCATATTTATCCTTGTAGGAAAGAATTTTATCCGCGGAAACAGGCTCTTCAAGCTCCGACGCCTCAGCCTGCGTGTAATCGCCTACTACGGAACAGTTGATCTCCCTCAGACGGACAACGGCGGGTTCAATAAGGATTTTATCTGCGAACCGGAAGGCAAGCTCAAGGGCGTCCTCCAGCTCCTGTCTGTTTTCCGCCTTGCTGATTCCCACGCTTGAACCGAGATTGACGGGCTTTACGATAACGGGATAGCCGAATTTCTTTTCCGCCGAGGCAATCACACTCTCCTCATTTTTATAATCCATTGAGGTAAAGCGGATACCGTCCAGCACGGGGAAGCCCGCGTCCTTAAGCATGATCTTCATTGTGAATTTATCCATGCACACGGCGCTTGCCAGCACATCGCAGCCCACAAACGGAAGATTCAGCGTTTTTAAGAAGCCCTGCAAGGCGCCGTCCTCAACATTTGTGCCGTGAACGATAGGGAACGCAACATCCACGCACGCAATCGGCTTGGGCTTTGAAAAGCGCTTTTGCTGCTGCGGTATGATATATGTTCTGTCCCCGTCCGTAACAATATTTACCTTAACGCTTTTTTCAAGCAGGGCGGGAATATTTTTGAATTCATCTATATCCTTCATGCTTTCCGAAAAATAAAGCTCGTTCTTTTTTGTTATATAGATTGGGTAAACGGTATATTTTTCCTTATTTATGCTCTGCATAGCCTGCACGGCGGATATGACCGATACCTCATGCTCCACGCTTTTGCCGCCGAACAGCACGGCTAAATTAATCTTCATTATAATCCTCCAAAAAATCAGTAGTTATCAGGCAGATCGTTTTCTATAAGAATGATTTTCTGCGTTCCCGGCAGCGCCATGGCTTTATTATAGGCTTCCATAAAGCTTTCGCAAACGATAAGCTTTTCCGCGCTGAAGCCCGCCTGCATAACGCCGTCAAAAATAGGCTGGGTCTGCTTTTTGCCCACAAGATATATATTATCGCAGACGGCGGCAGCCTGCCTGCCGAATTCATAGTTGCATTTATCCTGCATTTCGCCGAGCTCCACCATGCCGGGCGTTATAAGCACCTTAACACCGTCGAAAAGCGAAAGGGTCTTTAACGCCGCCTCGCACCCCGCGGGATTGCTGTTATAAGCGTCGTCAATAATGGCGGTGTTTCCCCTGCGGGTAAGCTGGAGCCTATGCGGCGGAGAGGACAGCTTTTTAAGGAACAGCTTGATATCCTGCGCCTCCACGCCGAGAGAACGGCAGACGGAGATGACGCCCGTCAGGTTAATGACATTGTGCTCGCCCACGAGCGGCGTTTGCAGCCCCTCTATTTTTTCCCCGCGGCAGGAAACGGAAAAAACCGTGCCCTTATTTGTGACCTTGATATCATACGCATAGGTTTCGTTGTCACTGCCGACGCCGTAGGTGTGGCTGCGCGTATCGCCCTTGGACGCAAGGGCTTCGAAAATATTTTTATTATCGCCGTTCAGAAATACTTTATCTTTATCCGCAACGGCGTCATAAAGCTCAAATTTTGTTTTTACAATATTATCTACGGATTTAAAGGTTTCCAGATGCTGCTCCCCTATTGAGGTTATGATTGCGTATTCGGGAAATACAATATCGCAGATCTCCTTGATATCCCCAACATGGCGCGCGCCCATCTCGCAAACAAAAATCTCGTGCGTAGGGCGAAGCTGCTCTCTTATCGTTTTGACAACACCCATGGGTGTATTGTAGCTCTCCGGCGTCATAAGCACATTGTACTTTGCCTTGAGAACGGTTGAAAGATAATATTTCACGCTTGTTTTGCCGTAGCTGCCCGTTATGCCTATAACCTTGAGATCGGGACAGGCCTTCAGCATTTTTTTAGCGTCGTTTATATAATACTGCCTGATTGCCTTTTCCAGCGGCGCATTGATAAAATTGCCGATCAGAGGCAGCACGGGCGCAAGCGCAAGCATAATTCCGATACCGAACAGAGCAAGGCGCCCGCCGCCGGCAAAGAACGCCGCTGCATTCACTATGAGCCAAACAATTAAATCCGTAACCAGCATGCGCTTTACCCTTGCCGTGTAAACCAGGGGCTTTTTTGCGTTTTTCATAGGCCTGTTTACAAGGGCGTATATAAGCGCAGCCGCAAGATAAACAATATAAAGCCAAAGGGCGTTTGTAAATACGGCGGCAATACTCAGCGCCGCTGTAACAGCGTTTACAATGTAGCCGGATAAATTTTTACGCATCCATTTAAGCTGCACCTTTGGTTTATAGGAATTGAGCTGAAACATATGCGTTGTGCGGATTACGCACAGGGCGCATGCCGCCGCAGACAGGATAAGGCAGATGATGTTTAATACAAGATACATTTTACTCCCCTATTTTGAAGAATGATTTTAGGATGTTCTGGAAAATATACGGCTGGTCAAGGAAGGAATAATGGCCGGCGTTTTTGATTTCACACAAGCCCACATCGGCGCCGGAGGAGGATATTTCGCGTTCAAACACATGCGCGTCCGAAATAGGGGTGGCGGTGTCTTCCGCGCCCCATATAAGAAGCGTCTGGCACTTTATGTTTTTCAAAAGCGGCGTAAGATCCTCATTCACCGTTTTAACGAGCACGCCGCGCATAAGGGGCGACGCCGCCGCGTAATCGGCGGAGGAAAACTTTTTGCGCAGCGCCTCCAGAGCGTTGGGAAACAGCTTTGCCACCGGATAAAGGCTTAGGAAAAATTTCCCGATTTTATAAATTCTTGTTTTAAAGGTTTGCTTCTTTTTGCGCACGGGCATAACTCCGGCGCTGTCCGCAAAAATAATTTTGGAAATCTTAAACGGCAGACCGCTTTTTGAAGCCATTTTTATGATGACCCTGCCGCCGAACGAATGGCCGAAGAGAATCACATTTTCCGCGCCGAACGAGGAAATAAATTTCTCGGTGAAATCAGCGTAATCGGAAACGCTCCACACATCCGGAGGCTCCGGCGTGCCGCCGAAGCCCGGAAAATCAAGCGTAACAACGGTAAATTTTTGCGCCAGCAGCTCGGACACCGAATGATAAACGCCGATATTGGCGCCCCAGCCGTGCAGGATAAACAAAAGCTCCCCGCTGCCCTTCATTTCGTAATTCACGCTGATACCGTCTATCTCTTTAACCAAAGCCAGCCCTCCAACGCGGCAGGCGGTCAAGACTCCGCCGGTTCGCGCAAAGATTTGTTATATATTTTATCACATTAATATAATATGTGCAATATTTTATTAAAATTAAAAGCCGATTGAAGCGCGCGGTTCCTGCGCAAGGCAGTAAAAAATATGCCTTTTACGCTGTGCCGCGCAGGGTAAACGCCCTTGCGCCGGCGGCGTGCAAGGCATGAAAAAACGGGTTTTATTTGAGCGAGCGGATATATTTAAATGTTTCCTTTTCGCCCTTTTCCTTGAGCATGACAAGCAGCTTTTCAAGCAGCGCCGCCGTATTGGGGTGCATGATAATCCTTGATTTGGCGTTGGAATAATACTGAAGCGGATGGGCGGTGGTATAATTTTTGCCCAGATAGATTTTGCTTGCCGCAACACGGTCGCAAAACATTTCCTTAACATATTTGAGCGGCATCTCAACCGGTTCAATCCGTTTGGTTTTTATGCTGTAATCCATCCAGTATTCATAGTGGTGGCGGTTTCTGCCCTTATGGTGGAGCCATGCCGAGGAATAGCCAAGCTCCTCCCTTTCGGCTTCGTTGGGAGAGCGGTTGCCGAGATAATATCTGGCGCCGGGCAAAAATTCCGTTGGGGAATATTTTGAAAGATCGTGCGCCAGCCCCTGAAGCGGGATGCCGGCAAGAAAGCAATGCTTCATGACCCTGTGGCGGTGCTTTGTTATCGTTATAAAATGCTTTACGGGATGCGCCATAAAAAATAACTTCCTTAAACAAAAATATGGAAAGCAGGTTTTTCAACAGACATATATTAACACCAAAACGGCGCCGTGTAAAGCGCGGGAATAAATATAATTACCCGATTTATATTTTAATCAGCCGAACATACCGGAAATATAGGCTTTGGTTTTTTCGCTTTGCGGGCTTGAAAACAATTTAGGCGTATCCGAATATTCCACGACCTCGCCGAGCAGAAAGAACGCCGTTTTATCCGAAACACGCGCCGCCTGCTGCATATTGTGCGTTACAATCACAATGGTGTAGTTTTGCTTGAGGCGCACGATAAGCTCCTCAATTTTAGCCGTGGAAATCGGGTCAAGCGCCGAGGTGGGCTCGTCCATAAGTATAACCTGCGGCTGCACGGCAAGCGCCCGCGCTATGCAAAGCCTTTGCTGCTGACCGCCGGATAAGCCGAGCGCTGATTTTTTAAGCCTGTCCTTTGTTTCTTCCCATATAGCGGCGGCGCTGAGCGATCTTTCCACAATCTCATCAAGCTCTTTTTTCTTTTTTATGCCGTGCGTGCGCGGGCCGAACGCAATATTATCATAAACGCTCATCGGAAACGGATTCGGCTTTTGGAAAACCATACCCACATTTTTCCGCAGTTCGTTGATATCGGCAGCTTTTGAATAGATGCTTTTGCCGTCCAGCAACACATCGCCTTGAATACGGCAGGAATCAACAAGGTCGTTCATTCTGTTCAGCGTTTTCAAAAGCGTGGATTTGCCGCAGCCGGACGGGCCTATAAATGCGACCGCCTGCTTTTCCTCAATATCAATATTTATATTTTTCAGCGCCTGAAAATCGCCGTAAAACAGGTCAAGATTTTTTACGGAAAATTTTGTCATTTGAATCCTTCCCTCCCGCTTTTATAAATCTTTTTGCTACGGCGCTTGAAAGCGCATTTATAATAATTACGGCAGCAAGCAGCACCACGGCGGTGGCATACGCCTCATCCATATACAGGCCCTCGGAAAGCAGCGCGTACATATGAACGGACAGCGTGCGCCCCGAGTCAGACGAAGCCGTTATAACATCGGCGACCGTGCCTGCCGTGAACAGGAGCGCGGCGGTTTCCCCCACGATTCTGCCCGTGCCGAGGATAACGCCGGACAGTATGCCCTGCACCGCGTTGGGAAGCACGACCGCAAAGACGGTCCGCAGCCTGCCCGCTCCGAGCCCGTAGCTCGCTTCCCTGTAAGAATCGGGCACTGCGCGCAGCGCCTCCTCCGTGGTGCGCATAATGAGCGGAAGTATCATAACGGCAAGCGTCAAGGCGCCGGCAAGCGCCGAATATCCCATTTTAAAATAGACGCAAAACATGAGATAGCCGAAAAGGCCGTAAACGATGGACGGTATTCCGGAAAGCGTTTGCGCCGTTGTGCGTATAACGCGCACGAAGGCATTGCCCCGCCTTGCGTATTCGGAAAGATAAACAGCCGCAAAAACGCCCGCCGGCACGGCGATAAGCAATGAAGCTGCCGTAAGGGTAAGCGTATTTATGATTGCGGGAAGCATGGACGCGTTTTGAGAATTATATTCCCATTCAAAAAGCGACGGCTTGATATTCGGCACGCCTTTTATAATGATATAGCCCGTTATGAAGAGGATTACGGCGGCGCACAGCGCCGCGCATAGATAAACCGCGGCGGCGAGGAGCAGAGACGCGGGATGCTTTTTATACGCGCGCAGATTTCCGTTTAAAGCGTATTTTAAGGAAAATTTTTTCACCCTTTCTCCTCCCTGCCCCTCAGCGCGGAAAACAACAGATTGATCATCAAAACAAAAACAAACAGGACAGCCGCGGTAGCGATCAGCGCCTCACGGTGCAGGTCCTGGGCATAGCCCATTTCAAGGATTATATTTGTTGTAAGCGTTCTGACGCCCTGCAAAACGCTGTTTGGAATGACCGCCTGATTGCCCGCTATCATTACAACGGCGGTTGTTTCACCGACGGCTCTGCCGACGCCTAATATAATGCCCGCCGAAATACCTGCCCGTGCCGACGGAACGGATACGCCGAAAACCGCGCGTTCCCTTGTTGCGCCGAGGGCAAGCGCGCCCTCTTTATAGCTATTCGGCACAGCCCTGAGCGCCGTTTCCGAAACGCTTACAACCGTGGGCAGTATCATGATTGCAAGCAATACAGACGCCGCAAGCACGCTTTTGCCGCCGCCGAACAGGCTGCGGACAGCCGGCACGATAACAACAAGGCCGAAAAAGCCGTAGACGACGGACGGTATACCGGCAAGCAAATCAACAGCCGGCTTCATTACCGCGTAAAGCCGGCGCGGGCAATATTCAGCCAAGAACACCGCGCACATAACGCCGAAGGGCACGCCCATCGCGATTGCCAGCGCGGTCACATACAGGCTGCCCACGATCATGGGCAGGATACCGTACTGATCATTCAGCGGCCTCCAGACCGTGCCGAGCAAAAATTCCTTTGCGCCTATTTGAAGAATTGCCGGTAAGGCATTTGAAAAAATGAACCAGCAAATCAGCAAAACCGCCAATATGCTTACGCAGGCGGCTGCAAAAAACACCGCGCGCATGACAAATTCCGTAAATCTGTTTTTTACCATTCGGTTATCTCACCTGTATAAATTGCTTTTACCTCTTCGCTTGAAAGTGAATCCACTGGATTATCCGGGTTGACGATCACCGCGATTCCGTCTACGGCGATAGATACAGACGCAAGCCCCGCCGAAAGCTCGCTCTCCGTAAGCTCCCGTGAAACCATAGCTATATCACACACGCCGTTTACGGCGGAGGTTGTACCCGTTGTTGAATCGTTTTGCTGAATCACGATTTTGGCGTTCGGATTGACCTCTAAATACGCCTCCTTCAGCTTTTCCATAACGGGCGAAACAGACGACGAGCCCTCGACCGTAACCGTACCCTCCGGCGCGCCGCCGCTGTACGCGCCGTTTCCGCCCTGCGAAATATAGCCGTTTTCCTCAACAACGCTTTGCCCCTCGTCGCTCAAAATAAAGTCGATAAAATCCTGCGCTGTTTCCGATATATCTTCCGTTACGGCAATATTGAACCGGCGGCATATTTTATATGTTCCGTTGTTCACATTTTCGGCGGTTGGTTCAACGCCGTCTATAATAACCGCTTTGATATCCTCGCTGACCGCGGACATGGAGATATAACCGATTGCGTTCGGATCCGACGCAACGGAAAGGAGCATGACAGAGGCGCTGTTTGTTGTTTCCGCTGTAACAACCGTATAATCCGTCGTGCTGCCGTTTTCGTCCTCCCCTGTGATGCCGAAAAGCTCTGTAAAGGCAGTTCTTGTACCTGAGCCCTCCTCACGGGTTATAACACTGATTCTGGAAGTGTTTTTGCCGGCGCAGCCAACGAAAAGCGTGCTCAAAAGCACGGCTGCCGTAACGGCGCTTATCATTTTTTTCACAACTGCTCACCTCAAAACAAGCACGGCTGTATATAAATGCTTTTTCATAAATATACATATTTATTTTTCCCGCGGCGCTTCTTAATATAACACCGCGCCGCAAAAGAAAATCAAAAATTCATACAATAAGGATTTGTTTTATTTTACTTATTAAGTTTTTATAAACACGATTTAAATAAAAAAACAAATATGCTATAATAAAAACTAGAAAAGACAGATTCAAAAAATAGTAATGATTTTAAAATTTCATTAACAGCCTGATAAGGCGTCAATGGTGATTAATATGTACCGATGCACATGGTTTTACACTTCCAATCTGATTTTGCCGAAGGAGCAAAACGCCGTTGCCGCGGCTTGGAGCGTTGAGGCGGACGAACATTACAGATATGAGATGCAGGAGGACGCTCTTTTTTTTAAAAATATGTACTGCCTTGTGCGCACCGTAGGCGGAAAAGGCGTGTTGGAAACGGTTGACGGGAACAAAATCAGCATTCCCGAAAACGCATATATGTTGATCCGGCGCAGCAAAATCAAGGAATACAAAAGCGCAAGTAAAATATGGAAATATTATTGGGTGGACTTCGTTCACCTTGCACCGCTTGAGATTCAAACGGAACAGGTTTTTTCCGTTGCTCAAACGGAGCATGAAAAGGCGCTTTTTGACGAACTGATTAAAGTCGGGAAGCAATATCCAAACGAGATAGATTATATAAATTCTGTATTCAAGCACTATTTTTACTATCTTACCCTTGAACGCCCCGAGCATGTGCAGGAATCCGAAAACAGCGTTAAGCTTGCAGAGGTATGCGCGTATATTCAGCAAAAGCTGTATTCACGGCTCATGGTTACGGATATTGCGGATTTCTTTAATGTGTCCTCGCGCAGGATACACCAGATATTCAACGACACGCTCCACATATCTCCCAAGCAATATATCTCTAATCTTAAAATAGAAAAGGCAAAGCAGATCCTTGAAAAGACCACTATGCCCATAATTGATATTGCAGACGCGCTCGGTTATTACAGCGCATATCATTTTTCCTCGGCTTTTCATAAAAAAACCGGCTGTTCGCCCAGCGCGTACAGAAAAAAGCTGATTTCACAAAACGCCGAAAAATAAAACAATTCGCAAGAATCGAAAACGCTCCGAACGCTCCGCAGACGCGGAGCGTTTTTTTATTTCACAATGTAAAAAATGATTGG
>CAYOPQ010000009.1:0-37120 GCA_964405895.1 uncultured Bacteroides sp.
ATTTTCCTCGGCGCCGCTTTGCCCGTCCTCGCTTTCCTGAACATCGTTTTCCTCTTCTTCTGCCGATTCTTCTAAATCTTCTTTTACTGCTTCCTTTTCTTTTTCTTCTGTTTCTTCCTTAACTTCTTTGATTTCTTTTTTCGGTTTCTCACTGCCCATTAAAAGGGTGTCAAGCGAAACGCCGTAAAGCTTTGCCAGCGCGATCAGATTATCCGTATCCGGGCTGCTTTCACTTCTTTCCCATTTTGATATGGCCTGCCTTGAAACGCCTATTTTTGCGGCAAGCTCTTCCTGGGAATAGCCGTTCGCTTTTCTGTATTCATATAATCTGGTTGCTGTTTCGATATTCATATCATCACCTCCGGCTTCATTGTAGCAGATAAATTCGGTTGCGTGCTACCAATTTTAGGTTGAAATTTCGCAACTATTGGTTGCATTATGGCAACTCGCACGCAATTTAATGGCTATTCGGTTGTGAATCTGAATTCCGTTACGGTTTTGAATTCCTTGTTCGGCTCAACATAAAAGAACGGGAATGTGTCGGGGTGATTTACGCTGTCCGGATAAAATTGTGTTTCAAGCGCAACGCCCCGCCTGTAGGTAACGGCGCCGTTCGCCTTGCCGGGGTTGCCGTCTTTCGCAAGCCAGCCGCCGCAATAGAGCTGAACGCCGGGCATATCCGTCCACACGCTCATTTTTCTTCCGCTTTCGCTGTCATAAAGCACTGCCGCCTCGGCAAATTCGCCGGGCTTGTTTCTGAGGCAGTAATTATTGTCATAGCCAACGCCGTCAATAATTGCTCTGAAGGGCTCGTCAATTCTGTCGCCTATCTTATGCATATCTGCAAAATCCATCATCGTGCCTTTAAGCTCGCCGAGCTTTCCCGTGGGCAGCTGGTCGGCATCCGTTTCCGTAAATTGATCGGCGTTGATCTTCAGATAATGGTTCTCTATGGTTACGCCCGGTTCGGCGCTCAGGTTGAAATAGGCGTGGTTCGTCGGGTTGGCAACGGTCTTTTTATCGCTGATAACGCGGTATTCAATGCGCAGCGTGTTGCTGTCTGTAAGCGTATAGGTAACACGCATTGTAAAATTGCCGGGGAAGCCGTCCTCCATATCCTCAGAGAATTTTTTGAGGGTAATAAAATTATCGCCTGTTTTTTCAACCTCCCAAACGGAAAAGCTGAATCTGCCGCCGCCGTGCAGCGTCCAGCTCCCCTGGTTTGCAGGCGTATGGTATGTTTTGCCGTCCATAATAAATTTCGCGTCCCTTATCCTGTTCGCGAATCTTCCCACAACAAGCCCCTGGTACCCGAGGTCCGGGTCAACATAATATTCCGGCTTGTCAAAGCCCAGCACAACATCGCCCGCGCAGCCGTTCTTGTCGGGCACACGCAGCGCCTGGATACCGGCGCCGAGCGTTTGCACGGAAACCTCCGCCCCGTTTTTGTTTGTAATGGTATAAAGGTCAATGCCGGCGCCGTCAACGGTGCCGAAAAAGGTTTTTGAAATGCTCATAAAGCCACCTCGTTAGTTATATTATTATAAAGCAGAACTGTAATTACGAGTATAACCCGAAATGTAAACAAATTCAATATTAACTTGACTTTTTTATTTTTGAAATATATCCTATACTTTGGAAGTTTATTTTTTTACGGTGCATACGAATTTTATTTCAGAGGTGTTATTTATGCAGGATTTTATGGATATGCTCACATCGGTAATGCGCTACGCGCTGCCCGTATCGGCGGTAATCGTGATATTCACTTGCGTTATATCGCTTTTCAGGAACAGGCCGCGCGTCCATAAAATGGCGCAGCTTACGGATGAAAATAATGATTCCGTTATTGAAATCAATCATTGGGAAACCTCCATAGGCAAATCAAAGGCAAACGATATCGTTATCCCGCTTCCGGGGGTGTCCCGTTTCCACGCGGTTATCGCGAAGAAAAGAAAGGATTGGGTGGTAACCGATACCTTTTCCAAAAACGGCGTGCTTGTAAACGGCATAAAAATAGACAGCAAGGCTGTTATTGAGGACGGGGATGTGATTTCAATCGGCTCCGTGCCGCTCAGGTTCAGCTGTGAGGACGCCATTTCCAGCTCCACCAAAAAACAGATACGCAAAAACGCCGGCGGGCATACAGTGGCGTACGCCGTGCTTGTGGATGTTAAAAGCCGCAAGCCCGTTTATCTGAAAAGAAACGATGTGCTTATAGGCCGCGGCGATCATTGCGATATCAGAATACTTTCGGATACGGTTTCTTCGGAACACGCCAGAATATATAAAACCACGCGCGGCTGGGCGCTTTGCGATCTTGATTCGCACAACGGCACCAAATTGAACGGCAGATATCTTACGCAGGCTCAGCTTATTTTTGATGAGGATACCATAACCTTCGGAGACAGAGTGTTTATTTTCTATGAAAAGTGAGGTGCGCCGGTATGGCAAAGGGCAAGAAAGCTGCCAAAAAGAAAAAATTACCTAAAATCAAGCCTATAAACAATTTTGCGCTTATGGCGTTCCTTACGCTGTTTGAGGTTGTCACGGCAATTTCCGCCGCCTATTCGGAGGATATCGGCATACAGTATCTGACCCTTGTAGCCATGGGTATACTGATTGTTGTGGAATGGGTTTACCTCATTGCGTTTTACACAATCATTCACAGGCGCAATTTTGAGCTGGAGATCATTGCGTTTTTCCTCTGTTCAGTCGGTATTTCGGTAATAGGCTCGGTAAGCCCCTCGGCGGCGCTCAAGCAGTGCTTGATGATGGTTGCCGGCGTAATCGTTTTTGTGTTTATGGTGTTCCTGCTCGGGAATCTTGACCTTTGCATGAAGCTGAGGCTGCCGGTGGCGGCAGGGGCGATTTTGCTGCTGATCGTCAATCTTATAATAGCCGAAACAACGAACGGCGCCAAAAACTGGATCACAATAGGCGGGGATGACGGCATCACGCTGCAGCCGTCCGAATTCGTTAAGGTGGCGTTCATTTTTGTAGGCGCCGCCACGCTGGAAAAGATACAGACAAGCAAGAACATATTTGCCTTTATCGGGTTTGCGGCGGCATGCGTGGGCGCGCTTATTCTGATAAAGGATTTCGGCACGGCGCTGATCTTTTTCATAACCTTCATCATCATAGCGTTTATGACCTCCGGGGATATTAAAACCATCATGCTTGCCGTTGCCTCCGCCGTGTTCGGTGCGGGTATCGTACTTAAATACCGCTCCTATGTTGCGGAAAGGTTTTCCGTTTACCGCCATGTGTGGGAGTCTGAATATTATAACGAAGGCGGTTATCAGCAAACAAGAACGCTTGTAGGGCTTGCCTCCGGCGGGCTTTTCGGCTTAGGCATCGGAAACGGCTATACAAGAACCGTCTATGCCTCCACAACAGACCTTATTTTCGGCGTGATATGCGAGGAATGGGGATATATTTTCGGCATTATCCTTGTGCTCGCGTTTGTGGCAATCGCCGCTTCGGCGCTTGTAAATTCAATCGCCGCGCGCTCTACCTTTTATTCGATAGCGGCTGTGGCGGCGGCGGGGCTGCTGCTTTTTCAGACGGCGCTGAATATATTCGGCATAACGGATGTGCTGCCGCTTACGGGCGTTACGCTGCCGTTTGTGAGTCAGGGAGGCTCGTCCATGATCAGCTGCTGGGCAGTGCTGGCGTATATCAAAGCGTCCGATGTGCGCACCTACAACTATTTGGGAGGCGTTAAAAAGAAATGAAAATGATAACAAAAAGGGGAATATTCCTTTGGATACTGTGCGCCCTTTTTATTTTCGGTATTGTGTTTTTGACTGCCAGCCTTGTTACGCAGGGCTCCGAATGGGTCATGCAGTCATATAACCGCCATATCTACAGCAGCGGGGAGCTTATAGCGGCGGGCGCCATTACGGATGTAAACGGCGTGGTGCTTTCGGAAACGATGGACGGCGAAAGAGTCTACAGTGATGATGCGGAGACCCGTCTGGCAACGCTGCATGTTGTGGGCGATCCCAGCGGATTTATATCAACCGGCGTGCAGTCGCAGTTTGAATCCCAGCTTGTGGGGTACAATGTGGTGGACGGCTTATATGATATTATTCAAAATTCCGGCGGCAATGATCTTACGCTGACGATTGACAGCGAAATCAATAAAGTCGCGCTTGAGGCTCTCGGAGATTACAAGGGAACCATAGCCGTTGTAAACTATAAAACGGGCGATATTGTATGTATGGTATCAACGCCCACCTACGATGTAAACGATGTGCCGTCGGATTTGAACAGCTCCGATGAATATGAGGGCGTTTACCTCAACCGCTTCTTGAACGGCCTTTATACGCCCGGCTCCACATTCAAGGTGGTTACGGCGATAAGCGCCCTGCAAAACATCGGCGATGAGATTTACGACAGAACATGGTCGTGCTCGCTTGTGTATGATGTGGACGGTATTGAGGAGGATAACATCATCTGCAATGCCCGTCACGGCACAATAAGCTTTGAAACGGCTTTTGCAAAAAGCTGTAATATAACCTTCGGCAAAATCGCCATCGAGCTCGGCCCCGAAACCCTTGCGGAAACGGTGGAACAGCTTGGGCTGACGGATTCCGTTACTCTGAGCGGAACAATCAGCTCTTACGAAAGCAGATTCTTCCTTGAAGAGGGCGACGCGGACGCTTATACGGGCTGGACGGGTATCGGCCAGGGTGATACGCTTGTTACGCCCGCCGCGATGCTCCGCCTTATGTGCGCCATTGCGAACGACGGAAAAGCGGTTTCCTTCAATATTGTGGATAAGATCACAAATTCGGACGGCGAAACGGTGGATACAGGCTATACAACTACGGAAACCCAGCTCATGAGCAGCGATATTGCCGCGCAGATGAAAACGCTCATGCGCAACAATGTCAAGCAGCAGTACGGTGAAAGCAATTACAGCGGGCTCAGCCTTTGCGCGAAATCGGGCACGGCGCAGATAGACGATGTTGACGAGCATAACACAGCGTGGTTTGTGGGCTTTATGGACGATGAGGACCACCCCTACGCCTTTGTTGTTGTTGTTGAATACGGAAATTCGGGCTCGCAGACAGCCGGACCTATGGCAAGAACGGTTTTAAACGCCATACTTGAAAGCGAAAGCGATTAAGCCCGCGCTTCGGAATTTATATATTCACCGCAAAATAAGTTATCGGTATTTGCGGAATATCAATAATATTTTTATTTATGCTTTCATAAAATCATTATGAGGTGGTTTTATGAAAATGTTTACGCTCAGGCTGAAGCCCAAAACCATCTTCGGCCTGATTCTCATACTTGCGGGCGTCATTGTTATTGTGATAACCTTTTTTTCAAACCATGCGGCGCAGAGCAGGCCGGCGTCGGACAGCATTACTATGGAAACCGACGAACAGCGTGAGGCGTACCTGACCTCGCTGGGCTGGGAATTCAATCTGCCCTGTGAGGAGCAGCAGATACAGATACCGCAGGAATTTAACGATACATATACGCAATATAACGAAATACAAAAGCAGCAGGGCTTTGACCTGGAGGATTATAAAGGTCAGACCGCAACCGTCTATACTTATAATATTACGAATTATGAGGGCTATGAGAACCGTGACTGTATTTATGCCAATCTGATTGTGTGCAACGGCGTTCTCATAGGCGGCGATGTCTGCTCCACTTCTCTTCAGGACGGATTTGTGCAGACGCTGCAAAGGGAATAAACGGAATGGAAAGAATAGATAAATTCCTCTCCCGCGAGCTGAATATGACGCGCAGCGAGGCTAAGGCGCTCGTGAAATCGGGCGCCGTGCAGGTGGATTCGGCAGTTGTGAAATCAGCGGATCTGAAAATAGACCCGCGTGCCGCGCGCATTGTTGCGAACGGGCGGGAAATCGCATACAATCAATATGTGTATATCATGATGAATAAGCCAAAAGGCGTTATCTCCTCCACGGACGGGCGTGAAGCCGGCGCAAAAACAGTTGTTGATATTCTGCCCGAGGATATGAAGCGGAAAAATCTTTTTCCGGCGGGCAGGCTGGATAAGGACACTACGGGCTTTGTGCTGATCACGGATGACGGTGCGTTTGCCCACCGTATCCTGAGCCCGAAAAGCCATGTCCCGAAAACCTATATCGCCGTGCTGGACAAGCCGTTTGATCTTTCCGTAAAAGCCGATTTTGAAAGCGGTATGGTTCTGGGCGATGAAAAATGCCTCCCCGCGTCCGTTGAATGTGTAAACGGGGATTATACGCGGGCAAAGGTGATTTTAAAGCAGGGGATGTACCACCAGATCAAACGAATGTTTAAAAAGCATTCCATAACCGTTTTGGAGCTTGAGAGAACCGCCATGGGCGCTCTTTCGTTGGACGCAAAGCTGGCTCCGGGGCAGGCGAGATATTTGAATGAAGAAGAGCTTTTGCTTATTGATTCCGCCGAATAACACATAAAAGCACTATATATTGTGGTCTTTTGTCTAAATCGCGGGTCGTTTATGCAAGTTTAACAAAAAAACCTAAAAAAATTATTAAAAAGCTTGCAAAATGATGAAAGCCCTTGTATAATATGAACAAGATGAAGCAGTTGCTTTTGTGCAAAATTTCAGCGGATTGAATAAGGAGGAGTTTATTTGTCAAATAGATTATTCCAGGGTCTCGTCAATCAGATGAGAGATACAATGGACCGCGATTTGGGCGTGGTAGACGAGAGCGGAACAGTCATAGCGTGCTCCGAGCTTGGGCAGATAGGAGAAATCAGAAAGGGCGTTATCTCGGCGGGCGTTTTCGCCGGGCTCCAGACCTGTGTGGACGGCTGCACATATAAAGCTTTCGGAAATTCCGTTCACCCGGAATACGCCGTGTTTGTTGAAGCAACGGATGATCTGAGCAAGCATTATGCGGATGTTATAGCCATCGCTTTTAACCAGATAAAGCAGTCTAATGATGAAAAGTTTGACAGGTCTAATTTTGTTAAAAATGTTATCCTTGATAATATCCTGCCCGGAGATATTTATATAAAGAGCCGTGAGCTTCACTTTAATAACGACGCCACAAGGGTGGTCTTTATAATCCGCGTTCCGCAGAAAACAGATGTTTCGGTGTTTGATGTTATACAGAATTTCTTTCCGGACAAGGCTAAGGATTTCGTTATCAATGTAAATGAAACGGATATAGCGCTTGTCAAGGAAGTGCGCCCCAATGTGGAAATGAAGGACCTTGAAAAGCTGGCGCGTTCTATTTGCGATACGCTTTCAACGGAATTTTACTGCACGGCGGTTGTCGGCATAGGCACCTGCGTTACGGGCGTTAAGGATCTTGCGCGCTCCTTTAAGGAAGCGCAGGTATCTCTTGAGGTGGGCAAGGTGTTTGATACGGAGCAGCCCATAGCAAGCTATGAAAATCTTGGGATTGCGCGCCTGATTTACCAGCTGCCCACAACCCTTTGCGAAATGTATCTTAAAGAGGTTTTCAAATCGGGCTCCATAGAATCGCTGGATCAGGAAACGCTTTTTACCATCCAAAAGTTTTTTGAAAACAATCTGAATGTTTCGGAAACAAGCCGCAAGCTTTTTGTGCACAGAAATACGCTTGTTTACAGGCTTGAAAAAATCAAGAAAATTACCGGCCTTGACCTCAGGGAGTTTGATGACGCCATTGTTTTCAAAGTAGCGTTAATGGTAAATAAATATCTTGAGTCAAGCCCCGTCAAGTATTGATGAACCGGGATTCGGCAACGGCTTTCGCTCTGCCGAATCTTTTGTTTGCACGGATTGTTACAAATCCATTACATAATTTACAATTTATAAACATTTTTAGCTTGATTTATGTAATCGTTTGCTTTATTATATATAGGAGTAGGATCTTATTTAAGTCTTATCTTTTTTGTTTTAACCAAGAAAATATGTTTTAAGAGGGCAGTTAAAAGTGATAGAATTTCGTGATGTTACCAAGGTTTACGGTAGCAACGGCACCAAGGCGCTGAATAATGTAAATATAAAAATAGAGGACGGCGAATTCGTATTCGTCGTAGGCGCTTCGGGCGCGGGTAAAAGTACCTTCCTCAAGCTTATCATGCACGAGGAAAAGCCGTCTGAGGGCGTTGTTATCGTCGGCGATTACCGCTCGGATACCCTTAAGAAAAAGCAGGTTCCCTATTACAGGAGAACCATGGGAATCGTTTTCCAGGATTTCAGGCTCATTCCCAAAATGAGCGTTTATGACAATGTGGCGTTTGCCATGCGCGTTATCGGCTCCAAGGAAAAAGAAATCAGAAAAAGGGTGCCGTATATTCTTCAGCTTGTGGGGCTTTCCCACAAGGCGCGCGCCATGCCCAACGAGCTTTCGGGCGGCGAGCAGCAGCGCGTTTCGCTTGCAAGGGCACTTGTCAACAACCCCAAGCTCATTATTGCGGACGAGCCCACGGGTAATGTAGACCCGGAAATGAGCCATGAGATCGTTGAGATGCTCACAAAGATCAACAACGGCGGCACCACGGTTATCATGGTAACGCATGAGCATACGCTTGTTAAGGCGTTCCCGCGCCGTGTTATCGTTATCAAAAGCGGCGAGGTCGTTTCCGATACGCCGGATCCCACGCATGCCCAGTTTGAATCCGCGCAGCCGGAAAAATCCAACGATATGTATTTCTTTAATGAGGATGTCAAGCTCGGCAGTGAGATAGAGGATATTTTTGATTCTATAGACGACGGATTTGCCTCCGTTTCAGATGAAGATGAAAAAGACGGAGGTGAGGACTGATGACGGGCTCCAGCTTTAAATACCTCTTTAAAGAGGGCTTCAGAAATATATGGGCGAACAGAATGATGAGCGTTGCGTCCATATGCGTGCTCATGAGCTGCCTTGTGCTGATCGGCTGCGCTTCCATGATCTTCCTCAATATTGAATCCCTGCTCGGCAGGATAGAAGAGGAAAATGTTGTTATGGTCTATATTGAGGACGATACCTCGGACGAGGATGTAGAGGCCATGGGAACGGCGCTCAGCGAGCTTGATAATGTAAAATCGGTTGAATTTGTGGCGAAGGAGGACGCTTGGGCAGAGCAGCTTGAAACAATGGGCGAAGCCCAGGCGCAGTTCTTTACCGAAATCAGCTCGGATATTCCTTTGCCGGACGCATATAAGGTAACGGTTGATGATTTAACATATTTTGATGAAACCGTCAGCGAAATAGAGCAGTTTGACCATATTGATACAATAAGGGAAAATAAAGATCTTGCCGAAAAGCTTGTATCTATACGCCACGGCGTGGAGATCATCTCCGTTGTTATCGTAGCGGTACTGCTTGTAATCAGTGTATTTATTATTTCAAATACAATCAAGCTTACGGTTTATTCCAGAAGGCTTGAGATCAGTATAATGAAATCCGTCGGCGCTACAAACAGCTTTGTGCGGCTGCCGTTCGTGGTGGAGGGTATGATTCTCGGCATTATGTCCGGCATCATATCGCTCGGACTTGTATGGGCGTTTTATGAATTCGCCGTAAGCCAGTTCGGCGATCTCCTTTCATCGCTCCAGCTTGACGCGCTTGATTTTGCAAGCTACGCTTTGCCGATGCTCGGCATTTTCATCGTAATCGGCATTGTCACCGGCGTTGGCGGCGCCCTGATATCAATGGGCAGGTATCTAAATAAGGAAGGCAGTGAGATAAGTGCTATCTAATACTTTCGGAAAAGGACTCATGAGAGCGGCTTGCATCGTTTTCTGCGTAATGCTTGTGTTTTCCGCGTCATTTTCCGCGCTTGCGAAATCCACCTCGGCACTGAAAAGTGAAAAGGAAAAAATAGAGGCGGAAATAGAAGAGCAGGAAGAAAAGCTGGCGGAGCTTGAAGCGGAGGCTGCGGATCAGCAGGAGTATGTTGACGCGCTCATGGTCAAAATCGATCTTCTGCAGGACAAGCTGGATAATCTTGAGGACAGCCGCGACGCGCTTCAGGATGAAATAGATGCGGTGCAGGAAAGCATTGACGAAACCGAGGAGAAAATCGAGGAAACCGAGGCGGAGCTTGAGGTCAAGGAAGCGGAATTCCAAGGTGTTTACGAGGAGTATTGCCAAAGACTCCGCGCAATGTATATTTCGGGCAATGTTTCGGTGTTAGAGGTTCTGCTTGAGTGCAGCGACATAAGCTCCCTGCTTACGCGCGCCCAAATGGTTGCGTCCGTTTCGGAGCAGGACAGCGCCACGCTTGAAGAGCTTATGACAAAAATGGAAGAAATCAATCAGGAGCGCGCTGAGCTTGCTGAATATAAAACGCAGCTGAACGAGGATATGGAGTCTCTGAACACCAAAAAGGAAGAGCTTCAGGAGGCTATAGATGATTATAATTCATCAAAGAGCGAGCTTGAGGCGGAGGTTGCCGAATGTAATGCCGCGATAGAGGCGCTCAGCGAACAGCAGTCCGAAATACAGGAGACTATAGAAACAAATCAGGATCTTATTGACGAAATAGAAGCGGAGATAAGCGCGGCGCTCAGCAGCTCCAGCAGCTCGTCGAGCAGCTCCAGCAGTTCAAGCTATAGTGCCGGCAGCGGAACGCTTGGTTATCCCACAAGCTACAGAACGATTTCCGCGGGCTATCCCAATTACAGCAACGGCTCTTACCACGGCGGCATTGATTTCCCGTGCCCAACGGGAACGGCTGTCTATGCGTCGGCTGCGGGCACAGTCGTTATAGCCAAAACGCTTACATACAGCTACGGATACTATATACTTATTGACCACGGCAACGGTCTTTCAACGCTTTATGCGCACAACTCCCAGCTTCTCGTAAGCGTCGGAGATACGGTTACGAAGGGCCAGCTGATCGCTTACTCCGGCTCAACGGGCAACGCCACGGGTCCGCACTGCCATTTTGAGGTCAGGCTGAACGGTACCAGGGTAAATCCGCTGAACTATCTGAGCAGTTAACCATGTTCGTTTTTCCAAAAATTGAATGTGTTACAAAAATTTAATATATATAAAAAAGTTGTAAACAATATTTACAGTAACTTTTAATTATTATATAATAGGAAGTGGAGTCAATGAAACGATTTAGTGTGCTCAAATGCAGTGCAAGTCTTTTATTGGCTTCACTGTTTGTTTTTTCCGCGGTGTTTTTAAATTTGCCGCAGGATACCGCCGCCGATGCCGCGGAGCTTACGCCCCAGCAGGAAAAGGCGCAGCTTGAGCAGCGCATAAAAGAGGCGGAAAACAAGCTGAGCGAGCTTGCGTCGCAGTCCGCAAGCACACAGGAATATTTTAATACCCTTTCAGATAAAATTTCTTATCTTGATCAGCAGTACGAGCTTATAAGCACAGAGGTGGAAACAGCCAAAGCGCAGGTAGACGAGCTTGAAAACACATATGCCGAAAACGAAAAGGAAATAGAATCCATCGGCGCGGAAATAGAACAGCTTCAGGCAGACTGCGCGGAGAAAGAAGACGAATTTTCAAGCACATATGAGGCTTTCTCGCAAAGAATGCGCGCAATGTATATCAGCGGCGAAACCAATATGCTCGTGTTCCTTATCACCAGCAACGATATTTCGCAGTTTTTGACGCGCCTTGAAATGATCAGCAGAATCTCCAAGATGGACAGCGAATTGCTTGAATCCATTAATACGGAGATAGATGAGATCAATACCACGCGTGAGGAGATCACGCAAAAAAAAGAACAGCTTCAGGAAACGCAGACAACGCTTCAAAACACAAAATCATCGCTTGAGGCTGCCATCGTCGATCTTGAGGAAAAGCAGCAGGAGCTTTCAGATAAAAAAGCGGAGCTTGACGAAGAGCGCGAAGAGGCAAATGCGCTTTTACTTCAGCTCAACGAGCAGACGGGCAATTATACGGAGTACCTTGAAGATAATAAAGCCGCTATGGCGGAGGTTGACGCCGCTATAGAAGAGGCTGAGAAAAAATATCAGGAGGAAACGACAACCGCTTCTGAAAGCACCACGCAGCAAAATTCATCCGGCAGTACCGCCACTACAACGGCAAGCGCTTCAGACTCAAGCGGCGTTATAAGCTTAACTTATCCCGTGCCCACCCAAACAACCATAACCTGCGCGTTCGGCGAGTATTCGGGCCACAGCGGCGCCGATTTCAGCTGCGCCACTGGCTCGGCAGTCGTTGCGGCGGAATCGGGCACCGTAATCATATCGGCTGATCTTACAAATTCGGACGGCTCTTACAGAAGCTACGGCAGGTATATCGTTATCAGGCATGATAAAAAGACCGCCTCCGGCGAAACGGTCTATACGCTTTACGCCCATAATTCAGAAAGGCTCGTTTCAGAGGGCGAGTATGTGGAAAAAGGGCAGCAGATTGCCAAATCGGGTTCAACCGGAAACTCAACCGGTCCGCACTGCCATTTTGAGGTGCGCACCCCCACTTCAAGCTATTCGGATTGTAAAGACCCCTCGTTGTATCTGTCTTAATATACCTGCTGCAAGAAATTTTCAACCATAAAATTTATTTCAAGGACGCTGAGTCTTATGAAGCAGAAAAAAATTAAAATAATGCTTTCGGTTCTGATGTCGGCTCTGATTTGCGTCACCTCCGCGTCGTCAAATCTCTTTCCCGTTGTTGCGCAGGCAACAACATCAAGCTCGCAGAGCAGCACCTCGGATTCCGAGGACGATTCGTCGCTTACCGATGAGGAAAAGCGCGAGGCGGCAAAACAGAAACTGGAAGAGCAGATTTCGGCTCTGGAGGCTGACCTGAAGGAGTGCGAGGAAAAAATAGCCCAGTTTTCGGAGGACTCCAAAACCACCGAGGAATATATCAATGCACTTGATGAAAAGATAGGCATAATCAATCAGCAGCTTACCGCTCTTGACGAGCAGGTTCAAACCTACGAGGAAGAGATAGAGGAGCTGCAGCTGAGCATAGATGAAAACCAGACCCAGGCGGACGCGCTTCAGCAGGAAATTGACGAAACGCAGGAGAATATTGACGCGCTTAACGAAACCTTTATGGCGATGTACGATGATTTTTGCATTCGTATGCGCGCCCTTTACATATCAGGTGATTTCAGCATTATCACGGCGCTCTTTACCTGCAAGGACATTTCAAGCCTTCTTACCCGGTACGAGATGATACAGTCCGTTTCGGAGAATGATGCGGAGCTTATGCAGGAAATTCAGGAGCAGGTAGAGCTTATCCTGGAGCAGGAAGAGGAACTCAACGAAAAGAAAACCGCGCTCGAAGATACAAATACCCTGCTGCTGTCACAGCAAACGGAGCTGGAGGCAAAGCAGGCGGTGCTGACCGCCGCGCAGGAGGAGATTGCCGCAAAGAAAATCACCCTTGCGCAGGATAAGGCGGAAAGCGACGAGCTGTTTGCGCTTTATACGGCAACAACGGGAATGTATACGGAATACCGTAATGAGGACGCGGAGCTTACGGCGGCTGCGGAGCAGGAGCTTGAGGATCTGATGAACGGCATTTTGTCTCCCGACGAAATATCAGACTTTTCTATAGACGGCAGAGATTACACGCCGAGCGTTTCCTATACGGACACCGATGTTTATAATAAGTCAGACGGCGTTTATAATATGACATATCCCGTACCGGGGTATTACACCATCTCCGCGGGTTTCCCCAACTACAGCAACGGTTCTTACCACGGCGGCATTGATTTTCCGTGCTCCACGGGCACAAGCGTGGTAGCCGCGCAAAAGGGCGTTGTGGCGGGCGTTAAGTACCTTGATTACAGCTACGGATATTATGTGCTTATTTATCACGGCACAGACGCGGACGGCAATAAGGTGTTCACGCTTTACGCCCATAATTCGGAAATTTTGGTATCCGTGGGCGATACGGTGTATAAGGGTCAGGAAATCGCTAAATCCGGCTCAACCGGAAATTCCACAGGTCCGCACTGCCACTTTGAGATCAGAGTGGGCGGCACAAGGGTGAACCCCACCAATTATTTAAGTAAATAAGCTATGAATAAAATCAATTACAGTAAGCAAACCGAATCAATCATTGAAAACAATAAGAGAGAGCATATACTGCCCTCTCTTTTAATTCATGCGTGCTGCGCGCCGTGCTCAAGCGCGTGCCTGGAATACCTGAATACATATTTCAGCATCACCGTCTTCTATTATAACCCCAATATATCTCCGCGGTCGGAATTTGAAAAAAGGCTTGCGGAGGAAAAGCGGCTTTTGGCAGCCATGCCTTTTGAAAATCCGGTAAAGATTATTGACGGCGATTATGATTACGGCGCGTTTCTGGATATTGCCAAGGGGCTTGAGGATTGCCCGGAGGGCGGCGAAAGGTGCTTTCGCTGTTACCGCCTGCGCCTTGAGCAAACGGCGCGCCTTGCGGCGGATCTTGCCTTTGATTATTTTTGCACAACGCTTTCAATAAGCCCGCTGAAAAACGCGCAGAAAATAAATGAAATAGGATTTGAAACCGCGCATAAATACGGCGTAAAATGGCTGCCGTCCGATTTCAAGAAAAAAGACGGCTATAAGCGCTCAATAGAGCTTTCAAGGCAGTACGGGCTCTACCGCCAGAATTTCTGCGGCTGCGCTTTTTCAAAAAGAGATGCGGAAAATAAGGAGAAAAATGTATGAATGATCCTCTTGCTGCAAGAATAAGACCCTCTCGGCTTTCCGATGTGGTGGGTCAGCGCCATCTTCTGGCGCCCGGAAAGCCGCTGTACAACCTGATTGAGGGCGGCAATATCCCGAATCTTATCTTTTACGGCCCGTCCGGCACCGGAAAAACCACGGTTGCCTCCATTATAGCGAAAAAAACGAGCAAGGCGCTGCGCCGTTTAAACGGCACAAACGCCTCCACAAAGGACATCAAAGAAATCATTTCCGAGCTTGATACATTTGAAACGGCAAACGGCGTGCTGCTCTATCTTGACGAGATCCAGTATTTCAATAAGCGCCAGCAGCAAAGCCTGCTGGAATATATTGAAAACGGCAGTATAACGCTGATTGCCTCCACCACGGAAAACCCGTATTTTTACATATATCCGGCTGTGCTTTCGCGCGCAACGGTATTTGAATTTAAAAGCGTGGAGTGGCAGGATATTGTGCCGGCAATCATGCGTGGTTTCAGGATTCTTTCAGAGGAGAACGGCGTAGAGGTCACGGCGGACGAGAAAGCCGTTGAAAAAATTGCCCGCGGCTGTTCGGGAGATGTGCGAAAGGCGCTCAATTCCGCCGAAAGCTGTTTCTTTGTCACGCCGAGCAAAAACGGAAAGAAGCATATAACGCTTGAAACAGCCTCGGCGCTCACTCAGTCCAGCTCTGTCAAATATGACAGGGACGGCGATGAGCATTACGATATTATATCCGCTTACCAAAAAAGCATGCGCGGCTCAGACCCCGACGCGGCGCTGCATTATCTCGCAAGGCTGCTTGAGGCGGGGGATCTTCCGTCTGCGTGCCGCAGGCTGCTTGTCTGCGCAAGCGAGGATGTAGGGCTTGCGTATCCGCAAATCATCCCCATCGTAAAGGCGGCTGTGGATACCGCGCTCGCCGTAGGTCTGCCGGAGGCGCGTATCCCGCTTGCGGACGCGGTCATACTTGTTGCCGTCGCGCCAAAGAGCAACGCCGGCAGTCAGGCTATAGACGCCGCTATGGCCGATGTGGAAAAAGGAAAGTACGGCCCGATTCCGCGCACGCTTCAGAATAAGCATTATGACGGCGACGACGCAAAAGTGAAGGGGCAGTTTTATGTTTATCCCCATAATTTTGAAAACCACTGGGTAAATCAGCAGTATCTGCCGGACGAGCTTGTAAACACGCGGTATTATCACCCCGGAGAGAATAAAAACGAGCAGGCGTTCAAAGCCTATTGGGACAAAATTAAGAATCCCGGCAAATGATTTGCCGAAAAAGAGGAAAAAATATGACGAAAAAAGAAAGAGCGCTTGCCGCCGTTGAGCTTTTGAAGGAGATTTATCCCGACGCTCTGTGTTCGCTGACCTACGAAACGCCCTTCCAGCTTCTTGTTGCGGTCAGGCTTTCGGCTCAATGTACGGATGCAAGGGTAAATCTTGTTACACCCGCGCTGTTTGCGCGCTATAAGACGATTGAGGATTTTGCCGCCGCCGATGTTGCGGAGGTGGAAACATACATACATTCCTGCGGCTTTTATAAAAGCAAGGCAGAGTCCATAGTGGGCATGGCAAACAGGATACTGGATGAATTCGGCGGCAGAGTGCCGGATAATATTGACGACCTTATTACGCTTCCCGGCGTGGGCAGAAAAACCGCGAATCTTATTGTGGGCGATGTATACGGCAAAGCCGCCATCGTTGTGGATACGCATTGTATCAGAATATCCAACCGCCTCGGGCTTGTTGCCCAGAAGGACCCGAAAAAAATAGAATTTGAACTTAAAAAGCTGATTCCGCCGGAGGAGGGCTCCGATTTCTGCCACAGGATTGTGCTTTTCGGGCGTGATATCTGCACCGCAAGGAAGCCCAAGTGCGGCGAGTGCAGATTGAGCGAAATATGCAAACGAACAGGAGTAAAAAATTGAAAAAACCGCTTATTAACGAAGAGAATATAATACTGATCGGCATGCCGGGCGCCGGCAAATCAACCTGCGGCGTGCTCGCGGCAAAAATGCTGTTGAAAAATTTTTTTGATACGGATCTTTTAATCCAAAGCATGGAAAGCAAGCGGCTTCAGCAGATCATTGACGAAAAGGGCGTTGAAGCATTTAAAAAAGCGGAGGAGCAGGCGGTGCTGTCGCTCGATATCAAAGGCACGGTGATTGCGACCGGCGGCAGCGTTGTTTACAGCGAAAAAGCCATGCGCCACCTCAAAGGCATGGGGAAGGTGATTTATATGCACCTCAGCTTTGAAGAAATGAAAAAGCGCATCGTGAATCTTTCCACAAGAGGAATTGTGCTTGAAAACGGCGAAACACTGCTGGATATGTATAACGAGCGGCTGCCCCTTTATGAAAAATACGCGGATTATGTTGTTGACTGCGACGGAAATTCCATAGATCTCACCGTTGCCGAAATCGTTGATATATGTGAAAAATAAAGGCTTGATTATATAAAGTGTTTTATGCTATTATAAATTAAATATAATATAAATTTTAAGGGAGGATTCTTATGAGCGAATACGGCGCGAAATTTGTTAAAGAGGGGCTCACATTTGATGATGTGCTTCTTATTCCGGCACAGAGCGATGTGCTTCCCAATCAGGTAGATCTTTCAACCAATCTTACAAAGAGCATAAAGCTGAATATTCCCCTTATGACTTCCGCTATGGATACGGTAACGGAATCCACTATGGCAATCGCCATTGCAAGAGAGGGCGGCATAGGCGTAATACATAAGAATATGACAATAGAGGATCAGGCAACAGAGGTGGATAAGGTAAAAAGATCCGAAAACGGCGTTATAACAGACCCGTTTTTCCTGTACCCTCAGAATACGGCGCAGGACGCGGAAATCCTTATGCGCAAATACAGGATAAGCGGCGTTCCCATCTGTGAGGAGGACGGCACTTTAGTGGGTATCCTCACAAACCGCGATATGCGCTTTATGACTGATTATTCCGTTAAAATCGCAGATGTCATGACGCCCAAGGAAAAGCTTGTTACCGCCATGAGCGGCACAACGCTTGAAGAGGCTAAAGCCATACTCATGGCGTCAAAAATAGAAAAGCTGCCGCTTGTGGATTCAAACGGCAAGCTCACGGGTCTTGTTACCATAAAGGATATTGAAAAAAGCCTTAAATATCCGAATACCGCGCGCGATGCGCAGGATAGGCTCCTGTGCGCGGCGGCAATAGGAATAACAAACGATATGCTTGACCGCGCGGGCGCGCTTGTTCAGGCGCATGTGGATGCGCTTGTGCTTGATTCGGCGCACGGCCATTCCCAAAATATCATGAAGGCGATTGATACAATTAAAAACGCGTTCCCCGAAATCTCCCTGATAGCGGGCAATGTGGCAACGGCGGAAGGCACTAAGGCGCTTATTGAAGCCGGTGCGGACGCGGTCAAGGTAGGTATAGGCCCCGGCTCCATATGCACAACGCGCGTTGTTGCCGGCATCGGCGTTCCGCAGATCACCGCGATTTATGACAGCGCTGAAACGGCTGATAAATACGGTATTCCGATTATTGCGGACGGCGGTATCAAATACAGCGGAGAGATCGTTAAGGCGATCGCCGCGGGCGGCAGCGTTGTCATGGTGGGCTCGCTTGTTGCCGGGTGTGAGGAATCCCCCGGTGAAACGGAAATCTATCAGGGCCGCCAGTTTAAGGTTTACCGCGGCATGGGCTCGCTCGGCGCTATGAGCAAGGGCTCGGCGGACAGGTATTTCCAAACCGGTACAAAGAAATTTGTGCCGGAGGGCGTAGAGGGCCGTGTTCCTTACAAAGGAGCAGTCGGCGATACGGTTTATCAGATGATGGGCGGCTTGCGCTCCGGTATGGGTTATGTCGGCTGCCGCAATATCCAGGAGCTGCGCACCAATGCTAAGTTTATAAAAATCACCGGCGCCGGACTCGTTGAAAGCCACCCGCATGATGTTTATATCACCAAGGAGGCGCCGAACTATTCCGGCAGCAAACAGGATTGATTTTAGGGGGCGTTAAATCATAACATTACGCCCTTGTTAAGAGGTTTTTTAATGGCTGAGAAAGTTTCCCGCTGGAAGAAATTTAAAAAGTTCCTGAAACGGAATATGACGCCCTCCTGGGCAAAGCGCTTCACTTATCAGGTGGTTTCGTTTTTGCTGTCAATAGGCATTGTTGCGGGTGTGGCGGTTTATGCGGTAAACAAAAGCTATGATGAAAGGACGCTGAGCTTTGTGCAGGGATTTACCATTACGGCGCACACGGGCGCGTTTGATACCGCCGAGGATTCCTTGGAATCGGTTCAGGCTGCCATTGATAATAATGTGGAGATCGTTGAAATCGATATCCGCCAGCGCCCGGATAAAACGCTTGTTATAAGCCACGATATTGTTGTTATGAATAACGAGGGCGTCCCGCTGTCCGAGGTGTTTGAGCTCTTGCAGCAGGACGACTGCCTGATCAATCTTGATATTAAGGAAACAAGAACGCTTGATCAGCTCCACGATATGCTTGTTGAGTATAATCTTCTTTCCAGGGCGTTTTTAACGGGCATAGACCTGCTCAGCGTAAGCGATGTCAAGGAATCCGCCTGCGCGGATATGGATTATTATCTGAATTACCAGCCCTCCCGCATCAAGATATTTACGGATGATTATAAGCAGCGCATATTGGAATTGCTGGAGGAAACGGGCGCGGTGGGCATCAACTGCAACTATAAGTACGCCAGCGCAACGCTGTCCAATCTGCTGCACGATAACGGGTATAAGCTGTCGGTATGGACGGTCAATTCAACCTATGAAATGAAACGGATGCTGATGCTGAAGCCCGATAATATTACAACGAAGGAATACAACAAGCTGATGTCCGTTATAGATAACTGGGGTGAATAGCAGATGACCAATGAGGAATATTTAAAAGCAATAGATATGCGCGCTTCAAGGCGCACCTTTAAAAGCAGCGGCCTGTCAGACGATGTTAAAGAGATAATCAAAGATCTTATTGACTATGTAAACGAGAAAGCAGGGCTCCGTTTCCTTTTTATTGACGACGCCCGCTTTGCGTTTAATCTGCATTCGGGCATGACAAGCCTGATAGCCGTCTGCGGCGCGGACACGATCCCCGCAAGAGAGGCGTGCGGCTATTGGGGCGAAATGATTGTTTTGCAGTGCGCGTATCACGAAATCGGCACATGCTGGGTAGGTTCATATAACGAAAATAAGGTGCTTGAAAAAATCGAGCTGCCGAAGGGCGTGCGGCTGTATTGCGTGATCGCCGTGGGCAATGCCCCGAAAAATAAAAGCATGAAGGAAAAACTCATTTACAAGGCAACGCATAATAAGAGCAAGCCTTATCAGAAAATGTTTGAGGTTTGCGATAAGAAGCTGCCGGAAGAGATTGTATTTGCTATGCGCCTTGTTGAAAAAGCGCCGAGCTCCGTAAACAGGCGCCCGGTAAAATTCAGGTATGAAAACGGCGTTATATCCGCAAGCGTGGAGGAGCCGTATTCAGATAAAAGCATAGATTTCGGAATTGCCCAGCTCCATTTTCAGCTCGGCATGAGCGCCAAGGGTATACGTGGCGAATGGGTAAACGGAAAATTTGTTACAGATGAATCGCGTATACTGAAATTCCCTGAACAGGATACGCAGCAAAACACCGAGGAAAAGGAGGAAGATGCTCATGAGTGAAAAGGTAAAGGGTAAAATGAGCAAAAAGAAAAAAATACTCATTATCGTGCTGTGCGTGCTGCTCGCGCTTGTCATACTTGTAGGGGCGGCGGGCGTTGCCGTGCTCAACTGGTATTGCGAAACGCCGGAATACACCGTGTATGAAACAACGGCGGATGTCAAGCTTGTTGCGCACCGCGGCTTCAGAGCCGTTGCGCCTGAAAATACCGTTCCCGCGTTTGAAGAGGCGGGAGAGGCAGGCTATTACGGCGCGGAGTGCGATATTTTCCGCACGGCGGACGGCGTGTGGGTCGTGCACCACGATTTTAATACATACCGTATGACGGACGGCGTCAGCAACATAGAAAGCAAAACCTATGAGGAGCTTTTGCAGGAAACCGTGGACAACGGCAGTAATATTGAGGATTATGATTCCCTTAAAATCTGCACGCTTGAGGAGTATCTTGATGTTTGCTCGCAGTATTCCATGGTGCCCGTTATAGAGCTTAAAAGCTCAAACAATACGGAATATTATGATGAGATCATTGAAATTCTGGAGGCTTATCCTGAGCTTGAGCCCGTTTTCATTTCGTTCTATTATGATGACCTTGTTGCGATGCGCGCGCTGACGGACGCGCCCTGCTGGTATCTTGTTCAGACCATTACGGAAGAGGATATAGAAGATGCGCTCTCAATCGGCGGCGACTGCGGCATAGATTTCAATTATGCCAAGAGCAAGAATACGGATGAGATGATTGAAAAGTGCGTTGAAGCCGGTCTTACGGTAGGCGCGTGGACTGTGGATGACCCGGACGAGGTTGAAAGGCTTGCCGCGCTCGGCGTGGAGTATATAACAACCGATAATATAACATATCCGCAGTAAGGGCAAAAAAACGGTTTTCGCGCGGCGCTGAATAAAAATCAATATGTACAGCGGCGGCGCAGCTTTTCAGGACTGTCCGCCGCTTTTTCTTGTTTTTGTTTTATATATTTTATCTATACGCGTGTTTTCGTTTCCATTCTTTAAAAAAGCAATGCGATGTACTGTTTTTATCCCACCGTTTCTTGTAAAATACAGGCAGCAGATGTAAAATAATACTGAGGTGAAGAACATGCGCGCGGTACAGCCCAAAAAGATGCTGATCATAAACATATTGCAAATCTTAAAAGAATATACGGACGCCGAACACCGGCTCAGCCAAAAGGAAATCGTGAATCTTTTAAAATCCGAATATGATATGGCTGTTGACCGAAAAGCGGTAAAGCGCAATCTGATGGATTTGATGGATTTCGGCTATAATATCGAATACAGCGAAACGGTGCGTATGGTTCCGAATAAGGTTACGGGCGAGCTCGAAGAAAGCAGTATCTTGTCTGATTTTTATTTGAATCATGATTTTACGGACAGCGAACTGCGCCTGCTTATTGACAGCCTGCTTTTCTCCAAGCATATCCCTTACAGCCAGTGCAGGCAGCTCATAGAAAAGTTGGAAAATCTTTCCAACCGGTATTTCCGCTCAAGGGTCAGGCATATACAGACCTTGCCGGATTTATCTCTGTACAGCCGCCAGCTTTTTTATACCATTGATATTTTGGACGAGGCAATCAATACAAATCGCCAAATCTCTTTTATATATAACAGCTACGGCACGGATAAAAAGCTGCACCCCAGAAAAAACAAGGACGGCAGTATTCGGGAATATATCGTCAACCCATATCAAATTGCGGCGGTCAACGGGCGCTATTACCTGATTTGCAATTATGATAAGTACGATAATGTGGCAAATTATCGCTTGGACCGCATTACAAACATCAAATTGCTGCAAACGCCCGCCAAGCCCATGAAAGAGGTCAAGGGACTTGAAAACGGCTTTGACTTTCCGCGGCATATGGCGGAGCATATTTATATGTTCACGGGCAAAAGCGCCCTTGTAACCTTCCGGGCAAAAAAATATCTGTTAAACGATATTATAGACTGGTTCGGCGGCGAAATCTCCTTCTTTGATGAAACTGAGGAAGAGGTCAGCGCAAGGGTGCGCGTAAATCTTGACGCCATGCGGCGCTGGGCAATGCAATATGCTTTGCACGCTAAGATATTGACACCGCAATCGTTAGCAGAAGAAGTGAAAAAGGATATAAAAGCGGCAGCGGAGAATTACGGGATATAAATAAATTGTGTTTTGGCTTTCCCGAAAATAATTTAAGTTTTTGATTTGGTAAAATACAGATTGTTTAAAGGCTTTTTGCGAACCTTTTTATACTGCCAGCGTCAATTACGCAGCAGTATGAGATTGAAACCACAAAGTATTAATCATTCGGCACAGAAGGGGGAATTTACCTGTCCGTATATGTAATATCGGATCTGCATGGCTATCCGCTTGAAAAATTCAAGCTGCTGCTTGAAAAGGCAGCGTTTTCGGAGAATGATTTTCTGTACATATTAGGCGATGTGGTCGACCGAAACGGAGACGGCGGCGTGGCAATGCTGCGCTGGCTTCAGAAACAGCAGAATATTGAGCTCCTTTTGGGAAATCATGAGGCTATGCTGCTGTCCTGTGAATTTGTTTTTGACGAGATTACAAACGAAAGCGTGGAGGCAATGACAAGCGAGAAGCTTGAACTTTTAAATCATTATATGACCAACGGCGGGGCGCTGACCCTTGCTTACCTTCGTATGCTTTCAAAAGAATCGCCCGAGGAATTAAGGGAGATATTCAGCTATCTGCACAATGCGCCGCTTTACGGGGCGGTAACGGCGGGCGGCAATGATTTCTTCCTTGTGCACTCCGGCATAGATCACTTTGATAAAAGCAAAAAGGCGTCGCAGTATGCAAGCGATGATTTTTTATGGTGCCGCCCTGCAATTGACGATGATTATTTTGACGATATCATCACGGTTTTCGGCCATACGCCCACAATGTATTACGGCAATGAATACAAGGGCAAAATCATTAAAACAAAAACATGGATAAATATTGATGTCGGCGCCGCATACGGGCAAAAGCCGCTCCTTCTGCGCTTGGATGATCTGAAAGAGTTTTATGCCGACTGACGCGTCAAATACACAATTTACGGCAATAAAAACAAGGGGCACGGTGAAAAAACACCGTGCCCCTTGGGCTTTGTATAAAGGTGTACGCCTTAGGCGCGTTAACAGTATGCGGTTTTTACCGCTATATTCCGAGCAGCGTTATGGCGAACATGATATAGATAAGAAGCGAAATAGCGTCCGTAATCGTTGTAATAAACGGGTTTGCCATAACTGCGGGGTCAAAGCCGCATTTTTTCGCGATTATGGGAAGGCAGCAGCCGATCACCTTTGAGAATATGACCTCAACAAGTATCGTAAGGCTTACAACAGCGGAAATCATAACCGTTATTTCGCTGTTGCCGAGCACATATTTGTCAAAAAGCAGGAGCTTTACAAAGCATACGGCGGCAAGCACGCTGCCGCATATTATGCCCACTCTTATCTCCTTCCAGACCACCTTGAAAATATCCTTCATGGATATTTCTCCCAGGGAAAGTGCGCGTACAACCGTAACGCTGGACTGTCCGCCGGAATTGCCGCCCGTGCCCATAAGCATCGGAATAAAGGCTATCAGCGTTGCTACGGAGGCAAGCTTGTTTTCAAAATTCGTAAGGATCTGGCTCGTTATCGTGGCTGAAATCATAAGCAGCAGCAGCCACGGAATACGCTTTTTAAAGGTTTGAATAACGCCGGTTTTCAGATACGGCGTGTCCGTCGGCACGATAGCCGCCATCTTCTGGATGTCTTCGGTGTTTTCCTCCTGCAAAACATCAATAACATCGTCAACCGTTATAATGCCCACAAGGCGGTTTTCCATATCCACAACAGGCAGCGCAAGGAAATCGTATTTTGAAAGCAGGGCAGACGCCGTTTCCTGGTCGTCAAGCGTGTTTACGCTTATAATATTTGTTTCCATAAGGTCGTCTATAATGTCGTCTGCGTCGTGCAGAAGAAGCTCTTTTACGGTGGTAACGCCGAGCAGACGGCGTGATTCGTCCGTAACATAGCAGGTGTATATGGTTTCCTTGTCAACGCCCGTGCGCCTTATGCGCTTGAAGGCGTCCTCAACCGTCATATGCCGCTTGAGGTCAACGAATTCGGGCGTCATAATTGAGCCTGCCGAATCCTCTGGGTATTTCAGTATGGAATTGATCGCCTCGCGCATTTCATGGTCTGTGTTTTTCAGTATGCGCTTCACAACGGAAGCCGGCATTTCCTCAACAATGTCTGCCGCGTCGTCAATATAAAGCTCGTCCAGAACCTCTTTCAGCTCCGTATCCGAAAAGGAGCGGATCAGATTTTCCTGCGTATCAACATCAAATTCAACAAAGGTTTCCGCGGCGTTTTCTTTCGTAAGCATTCTGAAAAAGAAAATGCGCTTTTTTTCATCGTCTATTTCCTCAAGCAAAAGGGCTATGTCGGCGGGGTTGAGCTCGTTCAGGAATTGCTTTAGCTCCCTGATGTTTTTCTGCTCGTGCAGCATATCGGTATATTCAAGCATTTCTTCAAGTTCCATAAAAGCACATCCCTTCTGCCGCGCGCGGGCAAAGCTTTTTTATCAGGGGGTCAGATAAAAATCCTTTTCGTCCGCGTCATACGGATTTGCCGCAACACGCTTTATTACGGCTGCGATTATAATGATAAATACGATTCCCCCGGCTACAGCGCACGCCGCAATTATAAATTCCGGCTGGTTGTAAAACCGTTCGTCATCCACAAAGGAAACAAAATCCGGCTGCGCCATTTCCTCGGCGATTTCGCTTGTTGTTTTATCAACCCGTTTGATTTCAAAGGTGTATTTTTTCGTGCTGCCGTCGGAGGCGGTAACGGTTATGGGTATCTCGGTTTCCTGCCCCTCGCGCAGAATGACCGTGATCAGAGACGCCGTTGCGTTTATATCCTGCGTGATCGGGGTTATATTCAGCTCCGTCATATCGCTGGGGATATACAGCGTATATACCGTATCCTCCGAATTAATCTCCGGCTGCACCTCCGCATACTCGCAGCTTATGCCCGCAAGGTTCGCGTTTGAATTGACCTCATATTCTGCCGGATTGGAATATGTAAAGGTGTAAATGATACTGCCGCTGTCAAATTTGAGCGTAACCGTAATGCCGATTTGGCGGTTTGCGGAATCATAAAAATATTCTGCAACAATATTTGCGGTGCCGTTTATTTCGTAGCTCTCCAAAACGGCGCTGTTGTTAGAATTTTGCAGCGTCAGCGTAAAATAGGTTTCACCCGTGTTAAAGCCGCCGTCAATCTCAGCGTTTGAAAAGCTTATGCTTTCCAGATACGGCGTGTCCTGAAGCGGTGTTTCCGCCGCAAAAGCGGCTGTACCGCTTAAAGCCAGGCATGCGGCGCATATTATAGCGGTCAGGATTTTTTTCATATCTATGCGGCGTCAAGAATAAAGGATTCTATTCCGCCTTCCTCCAAAATCGTTTTAATTTGCTCTTCATTTTCGGTGAAGCTTACAATATATATTTTGCTGTTGTCCGTTTCGGTATCAAACAGCTCCAGAATTTCGCTTGCCGCGTCTTCGGCGTCGGCCTCCTCGTCCTCGCCGGCAGTGTTGCTGCTGCCGGTGCCGGAGGTGCCTTCGCTCGTGTCATCGTCTTCACCCGCGCTTGCTGCAAGCTCGTCGCTTATCTCAATCTCAATGCCCTCAAGCAGCTTTATATCCGTTCCTATATCCTCATAAAGCTGCGCGGCAAGGGCTTCAAAGCCGTCTCCCGTAACATCCTCGTCGGGTATATCCGTGGCGCACAGCACAAAGACGCTTACGCCCATCTCCGCCGCCTCGGAAATTATGCTTTTAATATATTCATATGCGGTTTGCGAGTTGGGGTCAAGATATGTGTTCCCGTCCGAATCCTCATACAGTCCGCCGTCATCGTCAAGCAGCGCCGCCGCGCTGTCATGATTCGGCAAAAGGTTATCAAGATAACAATATATTATGCCCACCGTCAGAATATTCTGCTCGTTCAGCGTAAGCACCGAGTCGTATAAATCGGAAGCCGTATAAGCCATGGCGCTGTATGCGTTGACCGTTGCGAGCGAGCTTTCATAGCCGATCGTTCCGTCGGCTCTTTTTAAATCTATGGCAACGCTGTTGTAGCCGCCGTCTGCAAGCTTGTTGCTTACGGATTCAAGCATAACCGAATTGTCCATGGAAATACTGTCCGCATAATAGCAGCTTAAGCTGAGCTGCACCTCATTGATAACGCTTCCGCTGCCGGAATCAACGGCTTCGTCCAGCTCAACCATGCCGTTTCTGAGCATAAAAACATCCATTCCCGTATAGCCTATGCCCACAATCAGCAGGCAAAGCGCCGCTATGCCCAGCCTTTTGATAAAAACACGGGCGCGCGCCTTGTTTTTGCGCTTCTTTTTTACTTTTGGGCGCATATAGTCAAATTTGTCTGAATAAATGCCTTCTTGAGAAGCATATTTATCAGCAAAGTCAATGGGATAGCCCTTTTCCTCTTCGGTCCATTTCACATTGCGCTTTACATTCTTGTAAAAGCGTTTCTTTTTCATTATACAGTCACACTCTTCGCGCTTTCTTTAAGCATTTCTATGGTTTCGGCGGGGTTGCCGCTTTTAAATACCGCGCTCCCCGCAACAAAAACATTTGCGCCTGCCTCCGCAGCCGTTTTGATGGTGTCTTGGTTTATGCCCCCGTCGACCTCTATGTCTATATCCGGGGCGGCGGCTCTTACGGCGCGGATCTTGGGTGCCATATCCGCCATAAAGCTCTGCCCGCCGAAGCCCGGCTCCACAGTCATGACAAGAACCATGGAAAGTCTGCTTAAATAGGGCAGCACGGCGCTTGCGGGCGTGCCCGGCTTTAACGCCACGGCGGCTTTGCAGCCGGAATCCAGTATTTTGCCGATTGTTTTATCGGTATCGCTGTCGCTTTCTATATGAAAGCAGATTATGTCCGCCCCCGCGTCCGCAAAATCCTCAATATATCTCAGCGGCTCGCTGATCATCAGGTGTACATCAAGCGGAACGGGCGTTACTGTCCGTATGGCTTTTATCACCGGCGCGCCTATTGAAATATTGGGTACAAAATGACCGTCCATAACATCCAGGTGAATCAATTGCGCGCTGCGGCATTTCTTCAGCTCTGTTTCAAGGTTTGCATAGTCCGCTGCCAGAACGGACGGCGCGATTTTTATCTCCATAATCGTCTCCCGCGGCAAAGCTTTCATGTGTAATATACTCCTTTTAGTATTATACATTCGCGGCGGTTTAAAATCAACCTTATATTATTAAATTAAATAATACTTGTAATTATATAATAAGTGTAGTAAAATATATCAAACCGAAGCGGGAATATCCCAAAACCGTAAAAAATAAAGCTTTTTGGGGGAAGAAATTCATGATTCAGGCAAATAATGTAACCGTTCAGTTCGGCGGAAAAGCCCTTTTTGAGCGTGTAAATGTAATATTCTCAGCGGGCAACTGCTATGGTATCATAGGCGCAAACGGCGCCGGAAAATCAACCTTTTTAAAGGTGCTCAGCGGTGAGCTTGAGCCGCAGAAGGGCGAGGTTGCCATAACCCCCGGCGAACGCCTCTCCGTGCTTGAGCAGGACCATTTTAAGTATGATGAATACGAAGCCGTCCGCACCGTGCTTATGGGTAACCCGCGCCTTATTGAGATCATGGAGGAAAAGGACGCCCTTTACGCCAAGCCGGACTTTTCAGAGGAGGACGGCATCAGGGCAGGCGAGCTTGAAGCCGAGTTTGCCGATTTGGACGGCTGGAACGCGGAAAGCGACGCTGAATTTATGCTCAATAAGCTCGGCGTAACGAACGAGTACCATTATATGAAGATGGCGGAGCTGCCCTCCGACCTCAAGGTAAAGGTGCTGCTTGCAAAGGCGCTGTTCGGAAATCCGGATATCCTGCTGCTCGATGAGCCTACAAACCATCTTGATCTTTCCGCTATCCGCTGGCTGGAGGATTTTCTGCTGGATTTTGAAAATACCGTTATCGTTGTATCGCACGACAGATATTTCCTCAATAAGGTCTGCACGCATATATGCGATGTTGATTTCGGCAAGATCCAGATGTATGCCGGCAACTATGATTTCTGGTACGGATATACGCAGATGCGCCAGCGCCAGATGAGAGACCAAAACAAGAAAAATGAGCAGAAAATAAAGGAGCTTCAGGAGTTTATTCAGCGCTTTTCCGCCAACGCGTCAAAATCAAAGCAGGCAACAAGCCGTAAAAAGCAGCTTGACGCGCTTGAGATGATAGATATGCCCGTGTCGTCCCGCCGCTTCCCCTATGTTGATTTTAAACCGGACAGGGAATGCGGAAACGATCTTTTAAGGGTGGACCATCTCACCAAAACGGTCGGAGACAGAAAAGTGCTGGACGATGTATCGTTCGTTATCCACCCGCGTGAAAAGGTTGCCTTTGTGGGCTCGGATACGGTTGCCAAAACAACGCTCTTTGATATTCTTATGGGTGAAACGCAGCCGGACGAGGGCGAGTTTAAATGGGGCGTCACAACAAGCCAAAGCTATTTCCCGAGCGACAATTCAAAATATTTTGACGGCGTCGAGCTTTCTCTTGTTGACTGGCTCAGGCAGTATACCACCCAAACCCTTGAGGCGGATATAAGAAGCTGGCTCGGAAGAATGCTTTTCAGCGGCGACGACGCGCTTAAAAAAGCCTGTGTGCTTTCGGGCGGCGAAAAGGTAAGGTGCATGCTTTGCAAAATGATGCTCAGCGGCGCGAATGTGCTTGTGCTTGACGAACCCACCAATCACCTTGACCTGGAATCCATCACGGCGCTCAACAACGGCCTTATCCGTTATCCGGAAACGGTGCTCTTCACCTCGCACGACCACCAGTTTATACAGACGATAGCAGATAGGGTAATCGATATTGCGGACGGCAAAATCACAGATTATAAAGGCACCTATGATGAGTTTATTGAAACCTTTGACGAGGATAAGCTTAAAAAATACTAAAAATTTCCAACAGAAAATCCCCTGCGGCTCGGCTGAGCCGCGGGGGATTTTGATTTTGCCCGCATGCCTGTGCTTTATTGTTTTTCAAGCACGAATATTTCCGATTCAAGCGGATGATAATAAGTAATATCAATACCTCTGTTCATAAGGTATGCTCCGCTTTTTGTAAAATTTCTGTATTCCGAGCGGACCTTGTAAACGGCATTTTCCTCCAGCCCTTCAAATTTTAAGGTTGCATATCTGCCGCCGAAGAAGGAATTTGCGCCGGTGCAGGCAAAGTACGCCGCCTGTGATTTATCCTTGCTTACATATCCGGTAAAATACAGCTTATCGTGCTTATAATCCATGATCCTGTAAAGGTCGCCGAACTGAACGGTGTGCCGTATCTTTTTATAAAGCGCAATGTATTTTTTATATTCGGCAAGCTCCTTCTTGGTAAGCTTTGTGAGATCGGAGCCTACCGAAAGCGCGCCCTGCATGGAAACGGCAAACCGGAACGCGGTTGAAACAGGCCGCGCTTTTTTGTTCGTATCCGTAACCCATGCGCGCATGCACTTTATCGGGTATACCAGGCTGTATCCCTGCTGTATATCGAGCCTGTCAACAGGGTCTGTATTGTCGCTCGGCCAAACCATGTCAAAATGGCTGAGCGCGCCGAGGTCGGTTCTGCCGCCGCCGCTTGCGCACGCCTCAAACTGAACCTCCGTGTGCTTCTGCTTTAATTCGTCAACAATGCGGAACACGGCGTCCGTATGCCTGTGCCAAAGCTCCCTGCCGTTTTTCAGATTATCTGTTCCTATTTCGGAAAACGGGCGGTTCATATCCCATTTTATGTATTTTATGTTGTTTTCGCTCAGCAGTCTGTCCATGAAATCAAGCACATATTTCTGCACCTCCGGCTTGGTCATATTCAGCACAAGCTGGTTCCTGAGCAGGCTCGGCGTTCTCGTTTTATAATTATAAGTCCAGTCCGGGTGCTTTCTGTACAGCTCGGAAAGAGGGTTCACCATTTCTGGCTCCACCCAGATGCCGAAATCCATGCCGAGCTTGTTTACGCCGTCTATAAGCGGCTTGAGCCCTTTGGGGAACTTCACGCGGCTTACATTCCAGTCGCCCAGGCCGGACATATCGGAAATCCTTGTGGAAAACCAACCGTCGTCCATCACAAAAAGCTCGCAGCCGATTTCCGCCGCCGTCTTGGCAAGCTTGAGCTGACCCGCCTCGCTTACATTGAACCCTGTTGCCTCCCAGCTGTTGTACAGTACCGGAAGATCCGCATAGGCAAATCTTTTCGGCAGTATGTTTTTAACGGCAAATTCGTTCATTTTGCGGCTCATATCGCCAAGCCCCTGCGCGATTCCGCAGTAAACGGGCGGCGTTTTGAAGGTCTTGCCCGCGGCAAGTGTTTTTGAAAAATCAAAATCATTCATGCCGATAACGGCTCTCGTCCTTCCCGTAAAGTCGCGGTCTGCCGATATTTTAAAATTTCCTCCCCACGCAAGCACGGCAAAATAAACATCTCCGCAGTGCTCGTCGGGCTTTTGCGTTGCTATAAAAGCGGGAATATGGTGGTGCCCCGTTGTGCCCTTCCTGCTCTCAAAAACAATGCCCGCGCCTTCAAGGGGCTGGCAGACGGGGCTGAATTCGCCGCCCCAGGAGCCGTTTGCGTTTATAACGGTGTATGCGCGCTCGCCGGGCAGGCTGAGCTCGGCGCTCGCCGCCTTTTCAAGCGTGATCGCCTTGTTTGAAAGATTTTTGATAACGGCATGCCTTTCTATAATATCGCTGCCGTTAAAAAGCCTGTAAAAAAGCGTGACCTCAAGCCCGTAGCTGCCGTCCAGAAGCTTTATCTCAAGGGTGCTGTCCGTTATGTCCGCACCGGCAAAATCAAGCGCAGTGTCGCGGCAGCCGTCGTAAAATTCGCATTTTATTGCGTGTTCGCGGTACATGGTCCCGCCGAAGGGTGCGTATTCCGTGCGCGCGAGATCAAGCGCGGAATGGTTGGAATTCTGTTCCTTGAGCTTAACGTCTTCAAAATCCTCGGCAGGGCATTTCGCACCCCAGTGCAGATTGAAGACGCCGCCCTTGCCGGCGTTTAAAACATATTGCAGGTTTTCCGTTTCCAGTATGAAGATACCGTTTTTATGCTGGCATATTTTCATAAACAGCCCTCGCTTATTATTTTTTTATTTGTGGTTATCATACCAAATCTTTTTTTAATTGACAAGATTTTATTATCCTGTTATACTAAAATAGTGATATTTTCTATAATAATATATATGGAAGTGTGAAATATGGCAAAAAATAAAGTGAAGATAAAAATCTGGGGTGCAACATACTCCCTTATTACGGATGATGAGCCGGAATATGTGGAAGAGCTCGGCGAATTTATTAACACGGAAATGAAAAATGTGGCTTCAAAGAATCCGGGACTTTCCTCTATCCAGTGCGCGGTGCTTGTTGCGCTTGACCAAGCGGATTCCTGCAAAAAAGCAACGGCGTCGGCGGATAATTTAAGGGCGCAGATCAAGGATTATCTTGAGGACAGCGCCCGCGCCCGTATGGAGGTCGATGTTGCCCGCAGGGAAATCGAAAGGCTCAACAGGGAAATTTCAAATCTCAGGGAAAAGCTGAACAGCTGATTCGGACAAAAGCAAATATGAAAATAGAGATTTTAGCTCCCGCGGGCTCGTGGGAAGCGCTTGTTGCCGGCGTCAGATGCGGTGCAAACGCGGTTTACCTTGGCGGTAAGTCGCTGAGCGCGCGCAAAAATGCCGGCAATTTTAGTAATGAGGAGCTTGAACGGGCGGCGGAATACTGCCATGCAAGAGATGTAAAGCTGTATCTTGCTTTAAACACCCTTTGCAGGGACGAGGAGTTAGAGGAGGCTTATCAGCTTGCGTCGCATGCGCTTTCCTGCGGAATAAACGGCTTTATCGTTCAGGATCTTGGTGTGGCGCAAATGCTGCGCGGCAGCTTTCCCGCTGCGCATTTGCACGCCTCCACTCAAACGAGCGTAATGACGCCGGCAGGCGCGGCTGCGTTAAAGGATATGGGCTTTTCCCGTGTGGTCCTGCCGCGTGAGATGTGTGCGCGAGAGATAGAGGAGATCGCCCGCTCCACGGATCTGGAGCTTGAGGTGTTTGTTCACGGCGCGCTTTGCATGAGCGTTTCCGGCCAGTGCTACATATCCGCAATGATTGGGCAGAGGAGCGGAAACAGAGGGCTTTGCGCCCAAACCTGCCGCCTGCCTTTTTCAGCCTGCGGCAGGGGCAGATATGTTCTCAGCATGAAGGATATGTCCCTTATTGCGCATCTTTCAAGGCTCCAGAGCCTCGGCACGGCAAGCCTTAAAATAGAGGGCAGAATGAAACGGCCGGAATATGTTGCCGCCGCCGTTACCGCCGTAAAGGAGGCGCTGGAAGGCGTTTACAGCTCCGAAACCCAAAACACGCTGCAAAGCGTTTTCAGCCGCAGCGGTTTTACGGACGGGTATTTTTGCGGCAGAACGGGCGCCGATATGTTCGGCACCAGGAATAAGGAGGATGTCCTTGCCGCGTCAGGCGTGCTAAAGCCGCTGGAACGCCTTTACGATAAGGAAAAGCCGCTTGTTAAGCTCGATATGGATTTTGAAATGCACGGCGGCAGCGCCGCAAGGCTCACAGCGCGCGCGCTCGGTAAAACCGTGCAGGTAACGGGCGGAGTACCGCAGCGGGCGTTAAATGCACCGCTGACGCAGGAAAATATTGCCGCAAGGCTTTCCAAGCTCGGCGGCACACAGTTTTACGCGGGCTGCGTAAATGCGGATATAGATCCGGGGCTCATTCTGCCGGCAAGCGAAATCAACGATATGCGGCGCAGAGCCTCAGCCATGCTTTCTGCTTTTGAAAAGAAACAGGTTGAAGCGCAGCCGTTTCAGCTGCCGGCGGTAAGAAAACCAAAAACGGCGGAGCCGTATTTTACTGCAAGATTTTTGAGCGCCCGCCGGATTCCGCGCAGTCACCCGTTCAAAAGGATATTTCTGCCGGTATGGGAAGAGGACAGCGCTTTTACGGAGCACGGCGCCGGCGCGGAGCTCCCGCGCGGACTGTTCGGAAGCGAAAAGCGCCTGAAAAAAAGGCTGGAGGCACTTAAGGAAATAGGCGTGAAAACAGCCCTGTGCGGCAATATAGGCTCGCTGAGGCTTGCCGCCGATATGGGCTTTGAGGTTTACGGCGATTTCGGGCTGAATGTGTTTAATGCGCTCTCCGCCCGCCTTGTGCCGCACCCCGTTTTATCCTTTGAGCTTTCCGTGCAGCAGGCAAACAGCATAAACGCGCCTGATTCGGGTATGATTGTTTACGGCAAGCTGCCGCTTATGCTGGCAAGGAACTGCCCTGTTAAAAATACAATAGGGTGCGCCAAGTGCGCCCGGCACGGCTTGGTTAAGGACAGAACGGGCAGAAGCTTTCAAGTCGTTTGTTCGCCGTATCCCTGCGTTGAGATACTCAACAGCGTTCCCGTCTGGCTTGCCGATAAGATGCAGGATATAAAAACGGATTTCGCGCATTTTTATTTTACGGATGAAAGTGCAAAAGAAGCAGAAGAAATCGTTTCACTTTATAGGAAGCGCAGCCCGGCGCCGTTTGAATTTACGCGCGGGCTGTATTACAGGGGAGTGTTTTAATGGCTGAAAAAAGAATATTGCTTGCCTCCGCCTCGCCCCGCCGCCGGGAGCTCCTGCGCCTGATAACGCCGGAGTTTGACTGCGCCGCCGCGGATTCTGATGAAAGTCTGCCGCCGGGAATTTTGCCGCGTGAGGCGGTTATATATCTTTCGCGGTTAAAGGCGCGCGCGTTTTTGCCGAGCGACAGGCTGATCATCGGCGCGGATACGGTTGTGGCGCTGGAAAACCGTATCATAGGCAAGCCGGCGGATGAGGAGGACGCCTTTTGTATTTTAAAATCGCTTTCCGGCAGGGAGCACAGCGTTTTCACGGGCGTGACCGTTTTGTGCGGCGATAAAGAGCTGTCTTTTTGCGAGGAAACAAGGGTGCTTTTTTACACGCTCAGCGATGAAGAAATAAAGGCTTATATCAAAACGGGCGAATGTCTTGACAAAGCCGGCGCGTACGGCATACAGGGCAGGGGCTCGCTGTTGGTTGAGAAAATAGACGGCGATTATTTCAATGTGGTTGGGCTGCCCGTTGCAAAATTATACAGAAAGTTAAAATCCTTTCAAAAACAAGCCGGAAATCCTCCGCATTTTACAGATTTTTAAAGCTGTCGGCAAAAATGAACGGATTTTATAGAATATCACTGTGCATTTTGCCGTATTTTGATTTATTTAGTATTGCAACACTTATTTTAAAATGTTATAATAATTGTATATAAGAAATTTAAAATTGCGTAAAGCATTAAAAAAAGATAATTTAATGCCTGCATATAAAATGAATTTAGATTTATATTTTAGTAAAGGAGTGAAGTTATGGCAGCGGATTTGCATTGCCATACAAAGCTTAGCGACGGCTCTGTTGGCATAGAAGATTTAATTGTTATAGCAAAAAAAAGCGGTATTGATACGATTGCCATAACTGATCATGACTGCCTTGCCGGAACCGTTAGAGGGCAGGTCATCGGCAAAAGACACGGAGTAAATGTTATATCCGGAGTTGAAATATCTGCGTTTGATTTTGAGGCGGGCAAAAAAGTGCATGTTTTAAGCTATCTGGCGGACGCGCCGAACAGGCTGGAGGGCATCTGCAAGCGCATTTCCGTTGCGCGCAAGCGCGCGGGGCAGATTATGATGCTCAAAACTGCCGGCAGGTTCCCGATAACATCTGATTTTATTATCAGCCACGCCGCGGGGTCCACAAATCTTTTTAAACAGCATATTATGCACGCGCTTATGGACGCGGGCTATACGGATAAAATCTTCGGCGAGCTTTATTATGCCCTGTTTGATGAAAAGAGTGAGATCAATATTCTTGCGCCCACAAAATATCCGAGTGTGGAGGAGGTCATCAACGAGATCCATTCGGCGGGCGGCATTGCCGTGCTTGCGCATCCATGCAAGTTTGATAATTATGATGAAATAGATAAATATGTCGGCATGGGGCTGGACGGCGTTGAGGTTTGGCACCCGCTTGCAAGCGATGAGGAGATAGAAAGGCTTTCGGAGCTGTGCAAAAAGAAAAAGCTGCTGATGACGGGCGGCTCGGATTTTCACGGCATATACGGGGATAAAACCGTTACTTTGGGCGCCTGCTCCACACCGCAGGAGCATCTTGATAAGCTGCTCGGCTATAAGGCAAAGAAAAAGCGCGCGCAGCGCAAGGCTGAACGAGCGGCGCAGGAGGCTGCCGAAGAATCTGCCGGCGAATAGATAAAGCATTGTCAGTAAACTGATTCCGTTCATTTAACGGGGTCAGTTTTTTTGTTGTCATCGTTCTTAATGGCGCTGTGCCTATCGGAGCTTGATTTCTTGACTGATTTATAAACTTTCCGTCCGATTCATCACGGCGGCTTGAAATATTGTTGACTTTGCTTTTCGTATTCAGTATAATTTGCTTATACTTTTTCAGCAAGGCAGGTATCGTTATGTATAAAAAACCCGCAAAGACCCCGCCGCTCGGCTGGAACAGCTGGGATTGCTTCGGCGCGGCGGTAAACGAGGAACAGCTTAAAGCCAATGCCGATTATATGGCGCAGTATCTCAAACCCTACGGCTGGGAATATATTGTCTGTGACATTCAGTGGTACGAGCCGAAGGCGCGGAATAATGATTATAATAATTTTTATCCTCTTAATATGGATAAATACGGAAGGCTCCTGCCGGCTGAAAACCGTTTTCCGAGCGCGGCGGGCGGCAAAGGGTTTAAGCCTATTGCCGATTACTGCCACAGCCTGGGTCTGAAATTCGGGATCCATATCATGCGCGGCGTGCCCAGAGCGGCGGTGCACGAGGCGCTGCCCATAAAAAACAGCGGCTGCACCTGCCGCGATATTGCCCATCATTTTTCCGTGTGCGCATGGAACACGGATATGTACGGCTGTAAAAACTGCCCCGGAGCCCAGGATTATTATAATTCGATTTTTGAGCTGTACGCATCCTGGGGCGTGGATTTCATTAAGTGCGACGATATATGCGTTACGGAATTTCGCCAGTGGGATACGCCTTATTCCGCGTCGCATGAGATAGAGATGATCAGAAAAGCCATAGATTCCTGCGGGCGGGATATGGTGCTTTCTCTTTCGCCGGGCCCCGCCCATATCGAAAACGCCGCGCATTTGCGCCAAAATGCCGATATGTGGCGGCTTACGGGCGATTTTTGGGATGAGTGGCAAAAGCTGCACGATATGTTTGATAAATGTGCCCTTTGGCAGAACGAGGTCAGGGGATATTCGTGGCCGGACTGCGATATGCTCCCGGTAGGAAGGCTTGCGAAAAATGCGTCGTGCCACGGGGCGGCGAACAGATATACGAATTTTACGAAGCCGGAGCAGCTTACGCTTATGACGCTTTGGGGTGTTTTCAGAAGCCCGCTCATGATCGGGGGGAATATGCCAGAAAATGACGAGTGGACGCTTTCCCTGCTTACAAATGAGGAGTATATGAAGATGCACCGAACCTCATTCGGCGCGCACCAGCACGCAAGGCGTGAGCGCGGCGGAAAGGGTACTGTAATATGGGTGTCAAACGGTAAAGGCTGCAAGTATCTTGCGCTGTTCAATACGGATGATAAGGCGCGCGAGATTGCTTTTGATATGACGGAGATCCTTATGCCGGGCGAGGCATATGACCTGCTTGAGATATGGAGCGGCAGCGTTCAAAAGGGCGTGAAAAACAGGCTCAAGGCGGTCGTTGAACCGCACGGCGCA
>CAYOPQ010000010.1:0-36980 GCA_964405895.1 uncultured Bacteroides sp.
AGGCGGAGATGAACTCCGCCTGAAAAATTATTTTTCGATTATCTTTTCCGCGGCGGCAAGGCGCACGCAAACACAAAGCAGCTCGGCTGCTATATCCAGCTCGTCAATCGGCGGATAAGTAGGCGCTATGCGTATATTGCGGTCATGAGGGTCCTTGCCGTACGGGAAGGTTGCGCCCACGGGAGTAAGCACAACGCCCGCCTCGCGGCAAAGCTCGCCGACTCTTTTCGCACAGCCGTCCAGCACATCAAGGCTTATGAAATAACCGCCCTTAGGTTCCGTCCACTCTGCAATGCCCAGCCCCGCAAGCTCATTGTTAAGATGCTTCAAAACAACATCAAACTTCGGCTTGAGGATTGCGGCATGCTTTTTCATATGCGCCTCAATGCCGCTTACATTTTTAAAGAATTCAACATGGCGGTGCTGGTTCATCTTATCATAGCTTATCGTCTGCGCATTCAGGCGCTTCTTGATTGCCTTTATATTGTTATCGCTTGCGGCAAGCGCGGAGACGCCCGCGCCGGGGAAGGTTATCTTTGAGGTTGAGCAAACCTCCACAACCATATCCTCGTTGCCGTATTCCGGCAGAACATCAAAGATATTGAGAAGCTTATCCCCGTCTTCAACAATATCGTGGATCATATATGCATTGTCCCATATAATTCTGAAATCCTTTGCCGCGGGTTTCAGGGCGGCTATCCTGCGCACAACCTCGTCACTGTATGTCAGACCCTGGGGATTTGAATACTTCGGAACGCAGAACATACCTTTTACGGCGGGATCCTTAACCGCCTCTTCAACCGCATCCATATCGGGACCGCACGGAGTCATATCTATATTCACCATTTCAATTCCGAAATGCTCAAGGATAGTGAAATGGCGGTCATACCCCGGAACGGGGCAAAGGAATTTGACATTATCGAGCCTGCACCACGGAGTATCCCCCGCTCCGTGCGTAAAGCACTGGGAAATATAATCAAACATCAGCGTAAGGCTTGCGTTAGGACCTATAATAACATTTTCCGGTTTTACCTGCATCAGCTCCGCAAACAGCTGTTTGCAAGCCGGCGTACCGTCCATCATACCGTAATTCCTGAGATCCACGCCGTTTTCCGTATAATCGGAAACATCGTTCAGACCGTTTGAAATATCCAGCTGATCCGAGCCCGGCTTTCCGCGGCTCATATCCAGCTTAAGGCCCTGCGCCTTAAAATCATGATATCTTTTTTCAAGCGCCGCCTTTTCCTCCCGGAGTTCTTCGGCGGACATATCCGCATAAGGCTTTTTCATAAAAGTACCCTCCTTAACAAATTACTGAGATATTTTACCACTTTTACGGCGCCATTGCAATGTATAAAATCATTAGAAAAGAGGATATGACCGCGCCGAAAATTATAAAATATGCAATACGCTCAGTAAGCCGGCTCCATAAACCAGCGCGTTTCCTCAAGAAAGAGATAAGTCAGCTTGCCGTCTATTGAGCAGGTATACCTGAGCCCAGCCCCTCCGCTTTTCAAGGACGCCGCAGGGCGTATATCGCGCACCCGGTCAATTTCAAATTTATCATCGCCTATTTTTACGGCAAAAGGAATGATCGAGCCTTCCGTATCAAACCTGGCAAAAACCTCCACATATTGTTTCATATCAATCATCATCGCCTTTCTGCTGTTTACGCGCCTTTATATTCTTTAAAATAACCCTCCGGATGTATGGTGTGGTCATCGTGCGGATTGAACCTGCTGAGATCGGCGGACGCAAGCATGGACGCGCGCTGAACGGCGTAATTGCCGAAACGGCGGCGTATATCGTCCACAGCCTGTTCCACCCTTTCAAGCTTTTCGTGCCGCTGAACGGTTCCCGAAAGGTCAAACTGCAAAAGCTCCTGCCCGAAATCAAAGACAGAAACGCCCACGCTCCGAAGCGGCTTGCTCCAATCATAGTTTGCCCGGAAAAGCGCCATTGCAGCCGCAATGATTTCCGAGGAAACATCTGTATACATTTTAAGCCTTGACTGGCGCGTAAAGCTGTTTAAATCGCAGTCCCTTACGGAAATCGAAACGCCCCTGCCTTTTACGCCGTGCTCGCGCAAGCGCCTGGCAACGCTTTCCGAGAGCACCGTAATAACGGTTTTGACATCCTCGTCGTTCACCATATCGCGCGGGGTTGTTGTGGAATTGCCGATACTTTTGATTGCCTGCTCATCCTCCATATCGCATACGGGCGAAGAATCAAGACCGTTCGCGAAATTATAAAGCACCTCTCCGTTTTTGCCGAAAACCGATTTCAAAAAATCAATGCCCGAGCACGCGAGCTCGCCTATTGTATATATGCCGTAAGAATTCAGCTTTCTTTTGGTTGCCGGCCCCACAAAAAGAAGATCCGAACACGGACTTTTCCATACGATATCCTTATAATTTTCATGGGTTATGACGGTAACGGCATCCGGTTTTTTATAATCCGAACCGAATTTGGCAAAAATTTTGTTCCACGAAACGCCGACGCTGACGGTGATTCCGAGCTCATATTTAACACGGCGGCGTATCTCCTGCGCGATGGCGCAAGGGCTTTTCCGGGCACCGGTAACATCTATCCAATTTTCATCAAGACCGAACGGCTCTATTTGGCGTGAATAATCCCGATAGATATTGCGCGCCATTTTTGAAAAACGGACATAGAGCGGAAAATTCGGCGGGAGCACAATCAGCTCCGGGCATTTTTGCCTTGCCTGCCACAGGGGTTCCCCCGTGGACACGCCGTATTTTGCGGCGATTTCATTTTTCGTTAAAATAATGCCCCGGCGCTCCTGCTCTCTGCCGCCTACGGCAACGGGCTTATCCCGTATTTCCGGGCGGTGCAGGCACTCAACAGAGGCGTAAAATTTATTGCAGTCTATATGAAGTATTGCTCGTTCCACGGTTCTCTTCCTCTTTTAATAGAACATTTGTTCTATTATACACCCTGCCGCACACCGTTGTCAACCATTCGGCAAAAAGAATTCCCGGAAATAAAAGGAAAATCCGCAATAAGATTTATTCAAAACAAAAGCAACTATTGACTATATATTTGAAATATCTTATACTTATAACTGCATCAAGGTTATTGATAACTAACTCAAAAAACGAGGTTTGATAAATGGCAGTTTGCAATATTGCGGGCCTTCGGGTAGACATTAAAAATATGGTTGGAAGAACCGGGAAGCAGGCTCAGCCCTATATCTCTGAGGATCAGGATGAAAGCAATGTTGATATCATCATAAATGTATCGCCGGAGCGTGTCCGGGCGGCTATGGAGGAGCACCCGGAGCTCAACAGCGACGACTGGGAATATATGCTGACCGGAAGCGATTTTTATACGGCGCTTATAGGCTTTGACGGAATCATGCTGCATTCCTCCTGCATTGCCGTTGACGGCGTTGCCTATGCTTTCTCCGCAGACAGCGGCACGGGAAAATCCACGCACACGGCGCTTTGGCTGAAGCATTTCGGCGACCGGGCGCACATGGTAAACGACGATAAACCCGCTTTAAGGATAATAGACGGTAAGGTTTACGCCTGCGGAACGCCGTGGAGCGGAAAATATGATTATTCCACACCGGAGCTTGTTCCGCTTGCAGGCATTTGCTTTATCAGCAGAGGTGAAACGAACCAAATCAAAAAAGCGGACACATCCAGCGCCATATACAATATATTTTCGCAGACAGTAAGAAGGCTCGGCGCGCGGAGAATGGAAAAGCTTATGGAGGTTTTGGACAGAATGTTTAAGCTTGTGCCCATATGGGAGCTCAGCTGCAACATAAGCGACGAAGCCGTTTTGACCTCATACAACGCAATGAAGCCGAAAGAAGAATAGAACAGACAAAAAAATGAAGCGGAAGGGCAATTCAACTGCCTTTCCGCTTCATTGATTTTCAGTATTTTATATAATAAGCAAGCCGATACGGTAAACAACAAAGGTTACCGCCCATGCGACGGCAAGCTGAAATGCCGCGGTAAATCCCGTCCACGCCCAGCTGTTTGATTCCTTGCGTATGATGGCAAGCGCGGCGGCGCACGGAATATAAAGCAGGCAGAAAACCATAAGGCAAACCGCGTTGAGCGGCCCGAAGCCTATATCCGAAAGCGCGTCTGAAAAAGCCAGCATGCCCGAATCCGAGCTTGCATTTACGATACCGAAAAGAACGGCGCAGCTGGAAACCACAACCTCTTTTGCAGAGATACCCGCTATGAGCGCAACAACAATCTGCCAAAAACCCAGGCCTATGGGCACAAATACAGGCACGAGCCATTTGCCTATAACGGCGCCGAAGCTGCTTGAGGTATCCTGCGCAAAGCCCGACGGGCCGAAATTGAGAAGCACCCATATGAGTATTGTTGCAATAAAAATCGTGGAGCCCGCCTTGCCGAGATAGTCTTTTATCTTTTCCCAAACATAGATGCCGACTGTGCGCGCGTCCGGAAGCTTATATTCGGGCAGCTCTATCATAAGATAATTTTCGCTTTTTTTACGGTCAAAAAGATGGATCACGGCGGAGACGGCGATTGCTACAACGATGCCTATAAGATACATGGAATAAGCAACAAGCATGGCGTTATCCGCAAAAAACATTTCCGAAAACAAAATATAGATCGTAAGCCTTGCATTGCAGCTCATAAACGGCGTTACGAGCATGACCTTATATCTGTCACGCTTATTTTCCAGCGAACGGGAAGCCATGATTGCAGGCACTGTGCAGCCGAATCCGAGCAGCATGGGAATAAACGCTTTTCCCGAAAGCCCGAGGCGGCTCATAATGCCCTCCATAACATAGGCGACGCGAGCCATATAACCGCTGTCCTCCAGCAGGGCAAGGCACAGGAAAAGAATAAGGATATTCGGCAGGAATGTAATGATGGTGCCCACGCCCGCTATAATGCCGTCCACAACAAGAGAAGTTACAATATCGCCCGCGTTTATTGCAGAAAGGCCCGCATACGCCGCGTTGGATATCAGGTCTACCGCGATTTCAAACCAGCCCTTTATCCAATCCCCTACGGTAAAGGTCAGAAAAAAGGTTACCGCCATGATCCCGAGGAATACGGGAATACCCCATATCTTGCTTGTCAACACCTTATCCACTTTTTCCGTAAACAAGTCCTGCTTTTGCTTGTGGATAAGGACCTCGTCTATGATTTCGCTGATAAAATCATATTTTTGGTTGATGATATCTGATTCATAGCTGCGGTCGATGACCTGCGGCAGATCAACAGGGTATTTTTTTGTGATTTCCGTATCTTTTTCCAGCAGCTTTATCGCGTGCCAGCGGTAATTTACAAGACCGGGATATTTATTTTTGAGCTCGGGAATAATCCAGTCTATTTTATCCTCTATATTATCCGAATACACCATGGCGAATTCAGAATGATGATTGTGCGCATGACCGGTTTCGGCAGCATGATTATGTATAAGGCGGTCCGGCTCGGTTACGCCCTTATGGTGCACTGCCGCGTGCAGCAGCGCGTCAAGCCCCCTGCGCTTTCTTGCCGAAACAGGCACAACGGGGATTCCGAGCATCTCCGGCAGGCGGTGAAGATCAATTTCCATACCGCGCTTTTCAACAATGTCCATCATATTGAGCGCAAGCACGACCGGCTTGCCCAGTTCAAGGAGCTGCAGGGTAAGATAAAGACTTCTCTCAAGGGCGGAGGCGTCCGCAACATTGATGATAACATCCACATCGCCGCTGAGGATAAAGCTTCGTGAAACCGTTTCCTCCATCGTATAGGAAGTAAGGCTGTAAGTACCGGGCAAATCCACAAGACGGATATCCATATTGTGTGCCTTAACGGCGCCCTCTACCTTTTCAACCGTAACGCCGGGCCAGTTGGCAACCTTTAAATTCGCGCCGGTATACGCGTTAAAGAGCGTTGTTTTGCCGCAGTTCGGATTCCCGATAAAGCCGATTGTCATTTTACCGCTCATACCGCCCGCCGCACTTTAATATTTTTCGTTATATTATAGCCGAGCGCGAAGCGCGTGCCCCTGAGCTTGATGATAAGGATACCCCTGCCTTTTCTGTTGATAACGGAAACAGGCGTATTCTTTGTCATTCCCAGCGCCTCAAGCCTGCGTTCCATTCGGGACGGCAGAGCTATATCTTCAACGATACACACATCCCCTATTCGGGCGTCCTTCAGCAGCATTATGCTACCACCTCCGAAAAAAACACATTTTTTGAAATCCATTGGAGATATACCATACATTATATATATTCTCTATCCCTGTAATCATTCGGTCAAGCATATTATAAAATATTATAAAAATAAAACGCGCCGTTAAGCGCATTTTACTTAAAATACATATAGTAGCGGCATCTTATCATGCCGTTATAGAGCTTACGCTGTTTATCCGCCTTTCTTCCGAACGCGCTTTCAAAGCCCTCGTCCGGAGAGATTATGCCGTAGCTCCAGCCGTGAAGGCGGGGAAATTTTTTACCCATGATCCTGTAAATATCCCTTGCCTGCGAAATATCCAGCATTCGTTCGCCGTACGGCGGATTGGTAACGAGCGTACCCCTTTCGCTCTCCGGCTCAAAAGCCCTTATGTCCCTTGTTTCAAGGTGCATAAAATCATATACGCCGGCATTTTTCGCATTCTGCTCGGTAAGGCTTATACATGCCGGGGATATATCGCTGCCGAACGCCCTGAAATCGGTATCTGTTTTGACAAGGCTGCGCGCGCGTTCGCGCTCCCTTTGCCATACGCCGTCATCAAAGAGTCCCCATTTTTCCGCGGCAAATGCTCTGTTTACTCCCGGTGCGATATGATTGGCGAGCATAGCGCCTTCTATAAGGACAGTGCCGCTGCCGCAAAACGGGTCGTAGAGCGAATGATAATGGCGCAGCTTTGAAAGCGAGCACATCGCGGCGGCAAGCGTTTCTCTGATCGGCGCGGCATTTGCCTGCGGACGGTAGCCGCGCTTGTGGAGCCCGACGCCGGAGGTATCAAGCATAATAACCGCTTCGTCCTTTATGATGGAAAACTGTATTTGATGAACGGCGCCGGTTTCCGCAAGCCATTCCACGCCGTAATCGGCGGACAGGCTCTTGGCTGCCGCCTTTTTTATGATTCTCTGGCAATCCGGCACGGAATGCAGCGCGGAGGAAACGCAGTGCCCTTTGACGGGAAAAGCATCGCTTTTACCGATAAAATCGCTCCAGTTCAGCTTTTCAACGCCGTCAAAAAGCTCCGTGAAGGACGAGGCGTAGAACCTGTCCATCACAATCAAAATACGCTCCGCAAAGCGGCAGCAGATATTGGCGCGCGCCAAAACATCCTCACTGCCCTCAAAAAACACCCTGCCGTTTTCGGCGGCAACATTTTCCGCCCCCGCCTGTCTGAGTTCATCTGCAACAAGCCCCTCAAGCCCGAAAAGGCACGGGGCAACCATATACAAGTACATAAATATTTCCTTTAGTTTATATTTCCGCCGAAGCATGGCGCGTTACATGGCAGCCGATATTTACGGCAACGGGCAGCCCTGCTATATGGGTGGGATAAGTTTCTATATTCACGGCGAGCGCCGTGGTGTTCCCGCCGAAGCCCTGCGGCCCGATATTCAGGGAATTGAGCCTTGCAAGGATCTCCTTTTCCATATCGGCATACTTTTCGCTGCTGTTTCTTTCCGAAACAGGGCGGCAAAGCGCTTTTTTCGCCAGCACGGCGCTGTATTCAAAATCGCCGCCTATGCCGACGCCCACAACAACGGGAGGGCACGGATTTGAACCGGCTTTGCCGACGGTTTCCGTAACGAAGCCGATGATATCCTCTTTTGACGCGCTCGGGGTAAACATTTTGATTGCGCTCATATTTTCGCTTCCGAAGCCCTTAGGCGCGGCGGTAAGTTTTATTTTATCTCCCGGCACTATGCGGGTATGGATCACCGCGGGCGTATTATTGTTTGTATTTACACGGTCAAAAAGAGGGTCGCGCACAACGGATTTTCTGAGCAGTCCGTCTGTATAGCCCTGCGCGACGCCGCTGTTTACGGCAGCCTCAAAAGCCTCGCCCGTGATATGCGCATCCTGCCCTATTTCGGCAAAAATGACCGCCATTCCGGTATCCTGGCAGATCGGCAGATCAAGCTCCGCGGCAGCATCGATATTTGCCGTAAGATCAGAAAGCACCGACCTTGCGGAAGCGTTCTTCTCCGATAATGCGGAGCATGAAATACATTCCGCCAAATCCGCGGGCAGGCGCTTATTTGCGTCTATTACAAGCCTTTTAACGGTCTGCGTTATCAGTTCTGATGAAATTTCCCTCATATCCATACACCCCGTTCCACTAAAATAAGCCGAGAGCATTCCCGGCTTAAATTGGTTTTATTAAAACAGCATGGGTTCAGTTTGAAGAATCCGCGGCGTCGTAAAAAACGATCTCCCCCGATTTTACATAGCCCTTTTCACGCGCTTTCTGCTCAATATAAGCGTCGTAATCATCGGAATTCAAAATCTCCTCAAGCTCTTCGTTTTCCTCTAACTGCTCGTTAAGCTGCTCTGTATAAGCCGCCTCCTGATTTTTAAGCCTTTTTATATCCGCAGCCTGGGAGACAATAAAACCCGAGCAGCATAAAAACAAAATTGCAAGTATAACGGCAACGGCGGTTACCCTGAACCGTTTGCTTTTAACAATGTGATTTACTGCCTTTTTCATTTTTTTCACCCGATTTTTTCTTTTTCCCAAAGCGCTTGCCTTTCGTTTTTCGTAAAGGCTTTTTGCTTAACACGAACTTATTATAATACATATGCCTAAACGATTGCAACTGTTTTTTTATAAACGAAACGGTTTTTTTGAATATTTTTCTTATAATGCCCGCCGCAAAGCGCTGAAAACGCGCCGTAAGCCTGAACACTGTAAAGATATACACCAAAAATCCGATAAAATACGCTGTAAAGTAAATTGCCCTTACAATGCCGTTGTTATAGCCGAGCAACAGAATAAAAAAAAGGAGTGAATAGAGCACAAAAAAGAAAAAATCAAGCAGGAAAACCGCCGCTTTATTTTTGAAAACCAAGCGCAGAAAGCGAAAAAAATCATAAACAATGCCCATTAAAAATCCGCAAATCAAAAATTGGAAAGCGTTATCAAGCACCGAACAGCCTCTTGAAAACATTTTTTTCTTTAGATGTTTTACTGCTGTATACCATTGCGGTGATTTCCCCGCTGAGCTCAAGTATTCCCTTGGATACATTCAGCTCCTCAACATGCAGATTTGAGCCGCTTACGCTGAGGCAGCCGTAATCCGTATACGCGGTAACATTTTCCTCATCAAACGCACCCATATCCGTTACGCCCGAAAGCTTAAGGCTGCTTTTATTTTCAAGGCGGAGAGAATGCGGCTTTTTACCGAATTTTTCTTCCATATAAGATCACCGTTAAAATATATGAAAAAAAAGAAACGGTAATGCGTAATCACTTTTGATTTATAAATTTAAAGCTGCTTATACATTTTGGCGGCGTCCTGCTTGAGCGCGTGCTCGCTGATCTCCAGCACCTCGTACTTTTTGGGGGCAACGCCGATGCTGACGGTTATGATATCGCCGGTCTTTACATTGTAAGACGCGCGCTGGATTTTGCCGTTGACCTCGATTTTACCGGCGTCGCACGCCTCGTTTGCAACGGTGCGGCGTTTTATAATTCTTGAAACCTTTAAATATTTATCAAGCCTCATGAGCAATCCTTTTCCTATAAAAATAAAAAAATCGGCCGCTTTGAGCGGCCTTGAGTCTGATTTATTTTACGGCGTTTTTAAGAGCCGCGCCCGCCTTGAAAGAAGGCGCCTTTGAAGCGGGGATAGAGATTGTTTCGCCTGTGCGGGGATTTTTGCCGGTACGAGCGGCACGCTCTTTAACCTCAAAGGTTCCGAAGCCGACAATAGCAACCTTATCGCCGTCTGCAAGCGCTTCTGTTACAGAATCAATAACGGCCTTAACAGCAGCCTCCGCGTCTTTTTTTGAAAGTTCTGCTTTTGCAGCTACAGCTGCAACGAGTTCGGTTTTGTTCATTTAATATTCCTCCGTTTTAGCCTTTTCGGCAAATTTAATCTTTGCTTCGTTCCACAGGGAATCCAAAGCTTCCTCAGAAGATGATTTCATATCTATACCGCGCTCCTCGGCAAGCTTTTCAACAATCAAATATCTGCCGATAAACTTATCCGTTGCGGCGGTAAGCGCCTCCTCGCTGTCCGCCCCGATAAAACGCGAAACATTTACGCAGGAAAACAGCAAATCGCCGAATTCATCTTCAATTTCCGCCTTGTCTTTCCCGTCCAAAGCAATTTTTAACTCATTAATCTCCTCAGGCAGCTTTTGAAAAGCCCCTTCAGCGCCGCTCCAATCAAAGCCGGCTTTAGCAGCCTTTTGCTGAACCTTCTGAGCGCGCATCAACGCCGGGAACTCACGCGGCACCTTCAGCATGGATTCGCTCTGCTTTTTCATGCCCTTTGATTTGAGCTTGATTTCATCCCATCTTTCAAGAGCCTCAGCGCTGCTCTGAGCGGTTTTGCCCCCAAAGACATGCGGATGCCGCTCAACAAGCTTTTTGCAAAGCTCGTCAACAACATCGCCGAAATCGAAACTTCCCTTTTCGCGCTCCATTTCGCAATGAAGCATGACCTGAAGCAAAACATCGCCAAGCTCCTCACGAAGCCCGGATACGCTTTTTTGGTTGATCGCCTCAATTACCTCATAGGTTTCCTCAATAAAATTCTTTTTTATTGATTCATGGGTCTGTTTCCTATCCCAAGGGCAGCCGCCGGGTGAACGAAGAACGGTTATAAGATGGATTAAATCTGTAATATCATAATTATCTTTAATTTCAAAATCCACCGACACCTTATCACCCTTAACAAGATTAATTTGTTTAAATAATGATACTATAAACACGCGCGAAAAGCAAGTGTTTAAGCCATTTTTTTACAATTTCGTAAAACATTTAGCTCAGATAATCTGACGGTTTTTGATATTATGACCAATATTGCGAAGATAACCGCGTAAATCATGCTTAAAACTACGAAATCAGCAGTTGCATTGCTGAAATCAAATAATGAATCAAATGTAAAATACGCCGCGGCATACGCTGCGCCAGAACAGCAGAGCGGCTTTAACACCATTGTTCCGAAGCGGAATTTTACGCCGGCATATTTGGAAATGATGTGAAAATTGCACGCCAAAATGACCGCATAGCCCGCAATATCCGATAAAGCCGCCCCGTAAATATTGATTTTCGCATTGGAAACAAGAGCGAAATTCAGGGCTATTCGCAGAACCGCGGCGGCAATAAAGGACGGTATACTTTTGGAGGCGCAGCCGATTGCCTGAACGGAAAACACCACCGTGCCCGAAAGGCAGAACAAAAGCATTGTGAAGCCGTACAGGCGCACCAAACCGTAACAGCCGATTACTATATCGTAATTTGACGAGCCGTATAAAAACTGCAAAAGGTACTCCGCGCAAAGCGAAAGGTAAAATCCGCCGCCTATGGCGATAACGGAGGTATATTTGAAAATGCTGTTTATCAGTGCGGACAGCTGAACGCGCCTGCCGGTTTCATAGGCGCAGGTGAGCGCCGGCACGGCGGCAACGCCGAGCGCCATAGTAAATCCGGGGAACAGCATTTTAAGATCGTTGGCGGAGGAAAAAAGACCGTAAATATAAGCCGGAATATCGCCGCTTTCCGTGCCGCTTATGGAAAGGCTCTGCGAATAAGCGGCGGCAAGCTGTTCCATATCGCACAGGGAAAGGCAAAGCTGTATGGAGGCGTTGTCAAGGAAAGAGGAAACGCTTTGAATAATGGTTGAAACAACTATGGGGAGGCTGAATGAAACCAGCTCGCGCATTTCGGGCAGGACGGCGCCCTTTACACGGGGATAGCGTGACGAATATTTCAGGCGCACATAGGCGCTGCAATAGACCCAGCACAAAAACGCGCCCACCGAGGCGCCGGCAACAGCCGCCGCGGCTGTATAGGGATAGATGCAGGAAAGCGCCTGCTGCTCACTGCTGCATACAGTGCCGAGAACGGCGCCCGTTTCAAGATACGAGGAATAAAGAACGCCCATAACATATTTTGAAAACAGCAAACCGAAAACGGTTTTAAACACCGCTTCTATAACCTGCCCGGCAGAGGTAGGCACCATATCCATATGCCCCTCTGCAAACGCCCTGTTGAGCGCCGCGGCTGCGGAAAACAGGACGGCGGGCGCCATAGCGAATATTGCCGGTATGCTTTTTTGAGACGCAACGGCTTGCGCATACGGGCGGGCAAAAAGCAGCATAAGCGCCATACCCGCCGCGCCGAGAAGGAAGAACAGCAGTGACGCGCCTTTTTTGAGCTTATATATTTTTTCGGAATCGTTTTTTTCACGGTATTTGCTTATAAGGTGGGTAAGCGCCACGGGCAGAGCGCCCATAATTACGGCGTGCATAGGCATAAAGAGCGTATAAGCCGTATTAAAATAGCCGCGGCCCGTTGCCCCGATAAAAGCGGTCAGCGGTATCTTATATAAGGCGCTTATTATTTTTACTATGACGGAAGCCGAAAGCAGCAAAACGGCGGAATTGATATATTTTTGCTTGAGATTATTCAATAGGATCACCAAAGAAAAAGGCAGCGCAAATTTGCACTGCCTTAGAATAACTGCTTTAAAATTCCGGAGCAATCACTTTTGTTCGTCCTGCGGCTGCGGCGGCGTAGCTTCGCCGCTCACCTCAGTGAACTCCGTTGTGATTTCGGTTGAGGGCGTATAGGACGCGCCCGATTTAACGGAAAGCTGAACCGCCCTGAAAAATTCCTTAGCCTGTTTCACGATAACATCGCGCGCCTCCTTAGAAGCTGTCTTAACCTCGTTTTTCAGCTCCTCGGCGCCTTTTTTCAGCTCCTGTGTATCATATTTTTTAGCCTCTTCAAGCTGGGCAGAAAGCGTTTCCGTTTTCTCCTTTAAAGCGGAAATATCCGCAATACAGCCCGCATAATCGTTTTCGTCCACATCGTTGCCCAGATAGGTTTCAAACTGAAGCCTGCCGAATGTTTCATAAGCTTTGGAAAGCTTGTTTTTGGAATCAACATATTCAATCTTTTTTCTTGAAAGCTCAAGATACATGGCGCCTTTTTTATTTATGGCTTCGGCAACATTTCTTGTTTTTGAAAATACATCCTCTATATTATTGAACTTCTGAGAATTACCGTCTTGCTTTGGCATAGTTAAAGCCCCCTTGCTGTTCATATTATATTACATAATGAATAATATTGCAATACAAAATGTAATATTTTAAGTACAATTTACGATTTCTCCGTAAAATTTGCGGATTTTTTGCTTTCTGGAAAGGATATCGCCGAATCGCCCTATATATTCATATGGGTATTTATAGTTATAAATTCGTTCTATTTTTCCGTTTCCGGGGGCTTTGAGGCGTGTAACGCCGCCTGCGCCGGCAGCAAGAACGGTATGGGTTTCGTCCATCATAAAAACATTATAAAGGCAGTCGCGGTTTTCCCTGCACCAGCCGGTATTTTCAAGATTGCCCACCGCCTTGCCCTGCTTATACATATAATAGGGCGCATATCCGGCGGCAGAAAGGGCGTTTATACTGTAATCCACCATTTTACCTGCCATTGATTTATCCGGCATGCCGTTCGCCGTCATAAACGCGCCTGTTTTAAGGCACAGCGTGTGAACGGTTATGTTGGACGGCGAAAGCGCAAGCGCCGTATCCACACTGTTTATAAAAGAATCAAGGGTATCGCCGGGGAGCGCCGCTATGAGGTCCATATTAATATCTTTAAAGCCGCAGTTTACAGCGGTTTCATAGGCGCCGAGCGTTTGAGCCGATGTGTGCCGCCTGCCGATGGTTTTCAGCACCGAATCATTGAAGGTTTGCGGGTTTATGCTGATTCTGCCCACGCCCGCCGCTTTCAGGGTATGAAGCTTTTCCTCCGTTACGGTATCCGGTCTGCCTGCCTCTACAGTATATTCGCGCAGTGAGGACAAATCAAAATTTTTCTCCACCGCTTTTAAAACGCGCGCCAGCATAGCCGCGTCAAGCGTTGTGGGCGTGCCGCCGCCGAAATACACGGTTTCAAGGCGAAAACCAAGCGCCTTGGCATATATGCCGATCTCCTCAAGCTCCCTGCAAAGCAGTTCGACATAATCGCCGAGCAGAGCCGAGGCGCGCTCTATGCTGTGGGAAACGAAAGAGCAGTAAGCGCATCTTGTTGGGCAAAACGGGATGGAAACATAAAGCGAAAAGCTGTTGTCCCGCGAGAGCGCGATGATCTTGTTTTCTCTGTCTGCCACGCGCGACAGGAGCGAGAGCTTATCGCTGCTCACCAGATAATCCCCGCTCAACACATTTTCGGCGTATGCTTCACCGCCCCCTGCCGCAACGAGCGAATGATAAAATTTTGCCGGTCTGACTCCGTAGAGTATGCCCCAGGGATACGCGTCCCCGGTGGCTTCGGAAAGCACGCTGTAAAAGAGGCGGGAAAGCGCGTTTTTTTCATTTTCGCCGTTCAGGAGCCTGCGTGTTTCCTTTGTTTCAGCACCGTTTATGCGGGCGGAAACGGTTATAGAACTGCCGTTCACAGCCGTATATACAATGATGCCGCCGTATTCGCCATCGGGCATATGCGGCAGCATTTCTATTTTTTCATACGGGAAAAAGATTTCCGCCAAATTTTCCGTATCGTATGAATATCCGTGATTTTCATTAACTAATATCATAAAGCTATCTCATATAAGGGTTGTTTGATTTTTCAAAGGCGATTGTGGTAGAGCGGTCATGCCCCGGAAAGACCTTTAAGGCGCCGTCCAGCTCCGAAAGGCGCTTTAAGCTCCGGCGCATCTCAGCCGCAGAGCCGCCGGGGAAATCCGTTCTGCCGCACGAGGTGAAAAACAGCGTATCTCCGCTGAAAAGGTAATCGCCCGCCAGATAACATACGCTGCCCTTTGTGTGGCCGGGCGTGGACAGCACCTTTATATTTGTGCCGCCCAGCGCAAGCTCGCTGCCGTCCTCAACAAGAATATCAGCCTGCGCCTTTTCGGGCACGCTGCCCATAAACGCGCCGAGGTTGAGCTTGCCTGAGGAAAGCATGGGTTCGTCCTGACTGCTGATAACCACCTTGGCGCCGTAATCCCGCTGAATTGCCGCAACGCCGCCGATATGGTCAAAATGCCCGTGTGTGAGCAGTATATATTCCAGCCGTGTATCTCCTATAGAAGTGCGCAGCTGCGGCGAATCCGCAGGGCAGTCCACCAACGCGCCGGCGCCGCTTTCGCCGTCCGTTACAAGATAACAGTTTGCATACATACCGCCGAGATAAATGGATTTAACCTGAAGCATATCCTTATCCTTTCGTTTATATAACAAAGCTATGACAGTTCACTGCTGTCAAGAATAATCGTAACAGGGCCGTCATTGAGCAGCTCCACCTTCATATCCGCGCCGAAAACGCCGGTTTCCACGCGCGAAATACCGTTTCGCCTTAATTCCTCCGCAAAATATTCATACAGCCTTTCGGCGTCCTTGGGAGGAGCGGACAGGGTAAAGCTCGGCCGCCTGCCGTGGGAGCAATCCGCGCACAGCGTAAATTGGGAAACAACAAGCATCTGCGCGCCCGTATCAAGCGGCGAAAGATTCATTTTCCCGTTTTCATCCTCAAAAATACGAAGATGGATAATTTTGTTTACAAGCTTATCCGCCTGCTTTTCATCATCGCCCGCCATAACGCCGAGCAGCACCAGAAAGCCTTTTTCACAGCTTCCCGCGATTTCGCCGCCCACTTTAACGCTTGCGCGGGCAACGCGCTGAATAACAGCCTTCACAGCCGATCACCGCCTTTATACATTTGTTCTTTCAATATGATAAACGCCCTCTATTTTTCTGATAATTTTAACTATATTATCAAGGTGCTCCCTGCTGCTCACCGCCACGGTAAGCGTTGTGAGGCAGTTTCCGTCATGAATGGGGCGGGCGTTTATGGAATGTATCTTGACATGCATATTCATAAGGGTGCTTGTTATATCAAGCACGACCCCGTCCCTGTCAACAGCGTAAACATCAAGGGTGGACTGGGTTTCGATTTTAACGGAATCATCCCAATACGCGTGGATCCACCTTTCCGGCTCGGCGCAGTTCTCTATATCCTGCGGCACATTGACGCAGCTTCTTCTGTGAATGGAAAGCCCGTGCCCCCTTGTTATGAAGCCGATGATTTCCTCGCCGGGAAGCGGGTTGCAGCACCGCGCCATTTTGATCAGGCAGTTATCAATACCCTCAACGATAACGCCGTTTGAGGAGGACTTGCCGCGCGGTCTGTCCACAACATTGGAAAGGTTGGCTTTTTCCTGCTCTTTTTCTTTCCAGTTTTTATTATACTCGTCTTTTATACCCGGCATTAAACGGCTGATCAGAATACCGCCGTAGCCCACCGCCGCATAAAATTCATCCACATTGGAAAAATGCTGCTTTTCTGCTATTTTTTCAATAAACTCATCGTATTTGGCGCCGCTCAAGCCTATGAAATTGCGGCGCAGCTCACGCTTTACGGAGGACTTGCCCTCTTCTATATTTTCCTCTCTGCGTTCTTTTTTGAACCACGAGCGTATCTTGCTGCGCGCCTCGCCCGTTTTAACAATCGAAAGCCAGTCGCGGCTGGGGCCCTTGCCCTGCTGATTTGTGGTAAGGACCTCTATCCTCTCGCCTGTTTTAACCTGATAATCAAGAGGGACTATGCGCCCGTCCACCTTGGCGCCCACCATTTTATTGCCTACGGCTGAATGGATGGCATAGGCAAAATCTATGACCGTAGCGCCCGTGGGAAGGCTTTTGATATCTCCCTTCGGGGTGAAAACATATACCTCCTCAACGGAGAGATCACCTTTTATGCTGGCAACAAGGTCCTCCGCCGAATCGGTGGATTCGCCTGTTTCTATCATTCTGTGGATCCAGGAAAGCTTTCCGTCCAGCGCGTCCTTGCCGCCCTTGCCGAGCTTATATTTCCAGTGCGCGGCGATACCGTATTCCGCAGTACGGTGCATTTCCCATGTTCTGATCTGTATTTCAAACGGAATACCGTCCTTAGACAGCACCGTTGTGTGCAGGGACTGGTACATGTTCGGCTTTGGGGTAGATATATAATCCTTGAACCTGCCGGGTATGGGTTTAAACATATCATGCACGATTCCGAGCGCATTATAGCAGTCTATCATGGTATCCACAATGATCCTTACCGCGTAAATATCATATATTTCCTCAAAGGACTTGCCTTTTATATACACCTTTCTGAATATTCCGTGTACGGATTTGACGCGCGAGGTTATGGTAGCGTTCTTGATAAGGGGCGTAATGCGCTCCTGAATCTGGGATTTTATATCGTTTAAGAAGCGTTCGCCCTCCTCCTTTTTCATGGAGAGGTTATCCTCTATTTCCTGATAGGCTATAGGGTCAAGATAGCGCACCGCAAGATCCTCAAGCTCATCCTTTATGGCGCGGATACCGAGCCTGTGCGCTATGGGCGCATAAATTTCAAGCGTTTCAAGGCTTTTTTCACGCTGTTTATAATCCGGCATGAACTGAAGGGTGCGCATATTATGCAGTCTGTCCGCAAGCTTGATGATGATAACGCGCACATCCTTATTCATGGCGATAAACATTTTTCTTATATTCTCCGCCTGCACCTCTTCACGCGTTGAAAGCGGTATTTTGCCGAGCTTTGTAACGCCGTCAACGAGCAGGGCTACCTCGTCGCCGAAATCCTCTTTAATAAAATCTAAGCTAATTTTCGTGTCTTCAACAACATCGTGGAGCAGAGCGGAAATGATACACTCGTTATCCATACCGAAGCTGAAAAGGATTTGCGCAACAGCAACGGGGTGCATGATATAAGGTTCTCCCGAACGGCGCTTTTGACCATCATGGGCTTCCCTTGCAATATCGTATGCTTTTTTGATTTTTTCCGAATCATACTGCGGATTTTGCTTTACCTGCTCATAGAAAGCGGCAAACCCATCGTCAAAATCACTCAATATTAAGCCTTCCTTTCAAATATTTTAAGGTTTTTGAATGTTCAAGATCAACCTTATGCGCGGTTTCGCAAAGCCGGACGGAACCGCCGTCATACGCTATCAGCGAACATTCATGAAACGCCCGCAGCGCAAACATCATCTGGGCGTATGTGATTCCGGACAGGGAAAAATAAAGACTGTCCGTATCCGTATAAATATTTTTCCGTTTTCTGATCGCTTTATAGACCTGCGCGCAGATCTGCCTTGTAGGATAAACGCTTTCGGAATTATTTTTACCCGCAAGAAAGAGCTGGTACGCCTCGCGCTGGGCAAAATAAGCCTCCTCATCCATGCCGCTCTTTCTTATATCCACTGCCTGGACGGAAAGATATTCATGCCCGTTATACGGATTTACGCCTATTTTTACCGCGGCATCTATCTTTTCCCCGGAAATAAACGGGAATTTTTCCGCCGGGGTTCCGAATTTTACGATTCTTATTTTTCTGCCCTTTTTCACACATTCAAGGCGGATATGCTTGCCGCCGCCCATCGGGGTTATGCTGACAAGCTCCAGTCCCATAAGCGCGAACACGGCGCGCTTATTTCCCTCTCCGTAGGGCTCAAGTACATCAAGCTCCTTTGCCAGCTCCACGCTGAGATAAAAGGGGGATATTTTAAAATCTATATCAATAACCTGCGGCGGCATGGTGGGATATTTTTGAGCGGCAAATTCATTTATTCTTTTTCTGAAAGCGTCTATATTATCGGCGCTGAGGCTCAGCCCCGCGGCGCCCGGATGGCCGCCGAAATGGGTTAAAATATCCGAACAGCTTGAAACGGCTTCAAAAATATTGAAGCCCTGCACGCTCCTTGCCGAGCCGCGCGCAGCGCCGTCCTGGTCAATGCCTATGATGATACTCGGCTTTTCATAATACTCCGACACTCTGGAAGCCACTATGCCCACCACGCCATGGTGATAGCCTTTTCCCGCTGCAACGATAACGCGCTTAGAGGCGATGGACGGCTGTTCGGAAAGCTGCTTTAAAACATCGGCATATATCTCCTGCTCCAGCTCCTGACGGTAAGCATTGTTGCTGTTGAGCTGCTGCGCGATGAAATCCGCGTTTTTCTCGTCCTCGCAGACAAGCAGCTCTACCGCCTTTGAGGCATCCTCCAGCCTGCCGGTTGCGTTGATGCGGGGGCAGACAGAAAACGCCGTATTGGTTGAATTTATCTTTTTTTCGGACAGACCTGCGGCTCTGATAAGCGCGGCAATACCCGGCCGGGGCGCCTCGTTGATAAGGCGCAGCCCCGTTTTCACGATTGCCCTGTTCTCGTCGCAAAGCGGCATTACATCCGCTATTGTGCCGATGGCTGCAAGATCCGCATATCTGTACAAAATATCGTCAACATCGCCGTAGAGCGCGCACGCCAGCTTGAGCGCGACGCCGACTCCCGAAAAATCCGTAAACGGCAGCTGACCGTCCTGCAAATGGGGATTGACGACCGCATGCGCCTTCGGGAGCTTATCGCCGACCTGATGATGGTCCGTAATGACGAGCTCCAGCCCGAGCGAATACGCGTATTCCGCCTCCTCAAAGGCGCTTATGCCGTTATCCACCGTAACGATCAGGCGCGTGCCGGAGTCAGCTATTTTTTTGACGGCGTTTTTATTGAGCCCGTAGCCCTCAGAATCCCTTAAGGGGATATAATAATCCGCATTGCCGCCCATATCGTTTAAAAGCGAATACAAAAGCGCGGTTGCCGTAACGCCGTCGCAGTCATAATCGCCGTATACTGTTATTTTTTCACCTAACGATATTGCCTGCTCTATTCGACTGACGGCGCTTTCCATGCCCGAAAGCGCATACGGGTCCGAAAGGCGGACGGATGATGAGATGAATTCGGATACTTTCAGCTCGTCATCAAATCCGCGCGCCGCAAGCAGATATGCAACAAAGGCATCCATATTAAATTTTTCGCTGATTGCGGAAGCCTTTTCCTTATCCGCATTTGCAATCCGCCATTTTTTATGAGCCATTATGAATTCTTATCCACCACATGAAATTTTTTTAAATTGGAACGCTTTTCGGCTCTTTTTTTCATTTCCGCCTCAATATCCTCGGGGGTTATGCCCTGATACGCCATCATAACAAGGATATGATAAATCAGATCGGTTATTTCATAAACCGTTTCATCTTTCGCGTTGTTTTTTGCGGCAATAACGGTTTCCGTACACTCCTCGCCGACCTTTTTGAGTATTTTATCTATGCCCTGCTCAAAAAGATAGGCGGTGTACGACCCCTGCGCCTTTTCGTTTTTTCTTTCTATAATTACCTGATACTCGTTTTTTATGTAATCCATTTTAATCGAATTCCTTTATCTTATTAAAAAAGCAGCTGTGGCTTCCCGTGTGGCACGCGGCGCCCGTCTGAATAACCTCTATAAGCAAGGTATCGTCGTCGCAATCGCCGTATATGGAAATGATTTTCTGAAGATGGCCGCTCGTGGCGCCCTTGTTCCACAGCTCCTGCCTGCTTCTTGACCAGAACCAGGTGTATCCCGTTTCAAGCGATTTTCTGAGCGATTCCCGGTTCATATAAGCGAGCATCAGCACCTCGTTTGTGCCGTGCTCCTGAATAACGGCGGGGATAAGTTCTGATTTTTTAAAATATTTTTCAATATCCGCAGTCATTTTTGCAAACCTCCAGTGCCTCCGTCAAATCAAGCGTGCCGCTGTAAATGCTTTTGCCGCATATAGCGCCGTAAAGCGAGAGTTCGCGAAGCGCTTTAATATCGTTGATATCCGTTATACCGCCGGAGGCAATGATATTGCAGCCAACCTTTTCGCTGAGCTCCTTGAGCTGCCCGATATTGGGACCGGAGAGCGTTCCGTCCCTTGAAATATCCGTAAAAATTATGGTTTTCACGCCTGCCTGCTCCATTCTTTCGGCAAATTCGGTAAAATAGATATCCGATGTCTGCGTCCAGCCCTCGGCGGCGGCATAACCGTTTTTCGCGTCTATTCCGACGGCGATTTTTTCGCCGAACGCATGCGCCGCCTCTTTAACAAACTGAGGGTCTTTAAGCGCGGCGGAGCCGAGGATAACGCGCGAAATGCCGTGTGAAATGTAAAACTCAATATCCTGCATAGTCCTGATTCCGCCGCCGAGCTCAACCTTTAAAGAGGTGCTTTCGGCAACGCTTATGAACACATCTGCATTTACGCGTTTTTTTTGCAGGGAGCCGTCCAGATCCACCATATGTATCCATTCCGCCCCCGCGTTTTCAAATTCCGCCGCGGTGCGCAGCGCATCCTCCGCAACCTGATGCGCAGTTGAAAAATCGCCTTTATAAAGCCGAACCGGCTTGCCACCTATGATATCGACAGCAGGTAAAATAATCATTACAGCACTCCTTTTGTTGAAAGCACGCCGCCGTCGTTACGCGCCGCCGCAATGCGCAGCGCATGACCGAACGCCTTGAACAGCGCTTCTGTTATATGGTGGGAATTGCTGCCGTACACCTCGTTCAAATGGAGCGTAATGCAGGCGTTGTTCGCAACGGCACGGAAGAATTCAACCGTGCAGCAGGTTTCGTAATCCCCGCATTTTTCCTCCGTAAAATCGGCGTTGAACACAAGATACGGCCTGTTTGATATATCAAGGGAGCAAAACGCAAGCGCCTCATCCATAGGAATATAAAACGTGCCGTAGCGCGTAATGCCGCTCATATCTCCGAGCGCCTGCCTGAGCGCGGCGCCGAGCGCGATTCCCGTATCCTCCACCGTATGGTGGGTATCCACCTCAAGATCGCCCTTTACGCTGAGCGAAACGCCGAAGCCGCCGTGAACCGCGAACGCCGTAAGCATATGGTCAAAAAAGCCTATGCCCGTATGGATATTGACATCGCCGCCGTCCAGCGACAGAAAAAGCTCAATATCTGTTTCCTTGGTTTTTCTTTTTACGCAAGCTGTTCTCATATGAATCACCTTAGCCTTTCAGGCTGCAAATAAAAAATTTAAAATCATTGACGCTCTTTGCAGCCCGATAAGGCGTCAATGACAATAACTGCCGGTTCAAAATTTGACCGCAGGCAAATTTTGGGAACAATATAATCCTGATTTTGTGATTTTCAAATTCTGTTTTGTTCTATTTTGATCTTTCAAACAGCCGTTTCAGCTTGTCGGCGTTTTGCTTTTTTAAAGTCTCCGCCAGACGGGAATCGGCAGTTATGTTATAAACGCCGCCCTCTTTTGCATGTTCAAAAAGGCATACGGGGGCGTTTACCGTTTTGCCGTTTTCCAATTCCAAAACCGCTGTATCATGTTCTATTCTGTTAATAATAATTCTCATATTTATTCCGCCAAGCAGGTTTTACACCGTGTGTAGCCCTCGCTTTCAAGCTCTGAAATGGATTCAGATGTATATTCTTTATTGGATTCGGACATATTTGAAGCATAGTAGCAATCCGGCAAATGGATTTTTTTGGAAGAGGTGTTTAAAACATAGGAATATGCGGCGTTTTCCTGCGCGGCAACTGTTGTTTCCGTTACGGCTGCGCTTTCCGATTCCCCGTCCGTGATTTCGCTTTCCTGCGAGCTGGTTACCGTTAAAGCTTCGCCGTCCGTTGTGATCACGATATTGCCGAGCTGATCCGTGCGGAGTATCTGAGCCCCCGCGTTTTGCCAGCGCTCGACAACCGCCTGAACAGGATGGCCGTAGGAATTATCCGCCCCTACTTCAAACACCGCATACTGCGGCGATACGCTGTCAACAAACTGCTGTGACGACGAGGTTTCGGAGCCGTGATGACCCACTTTAACAACATCCGCCGAAGCGTCTGAAGCAATCTGCTCCTCAACAAGCTCCTCCGCATCGCCCATAAACAGGAACGAAACGCCGTTATAGGTCAGTTTCAGAACAGCCGAATAATCATTCAATTCACTGTACTCACTCTGAACCGGAGAAAGAAATTCCGCCGAAAGGCCGCTTTCATCTATAACGCTTACGGACGCCGCCGCCTGAATCACCGTGCATTCCTCAGCTTCCACCCTGTCTAAAAACTCGCCGTAAATCGAAGAGGAGGACGAGGCGTTCGGCATATACACATTTTCCACATCAAATGTATTGAGCACCTGCGGCAGTCCGCCGATATGGTCGGAATGAGGGTGCGTGGCAACGAGATAAGTAATCTCGCTGTAGCCGAGCGCGGAAATATATTCGCAAACGGTTTCGCCGTACGCTCTTTCGCCGCCGTCTATGAGCATGGTTTCACCGTTCGGGAGCTCTATGAACTCACTGTCTCCCTGACCGACATCAATAAAGTGGACGGCGAGCGTGCCGCTTTGCGCAGCCGACTGCGCAGTAACGGCGGTCTGTTCTGTGACGGGCACGGAGCATGCGCACAGGAGCGCCGTAAGCATTACGGCAAGAACTGCCGTAAATTTCTTTAGCATCATATCAAAATCTTACCTTAATGCTGTTGGCGTGCGCCGTTAAACCTTCTGTTTCGGCAAGCGTGATAATATCGTTTTTGGCTTTTTCAAGCTCCTCCTTCGTATAGTATATAAAAGAGGATTTTTTAACAAAGCTGTCTACGGACAGCGGACTGAAAAATCTTGCCGTACCGCTTGTGGGAAGAACATGGTTGGGGCCGGCATAATAATCGCCGAGCGGCTCGGGCGACCAGTTGCCCAAAAATACGGAGCCGGCATTATCCAGCATACCTATATATTTAAGCGGCTCCTCCACGCACAGTTCAAGATGCTCGGGGGCAAGCTCGTTGGCAAACGCGATTGCCTGCTGCATATCCTCGCAGACTATGATCTCGCCGTAATCATTTAAAGAGCGCTCTATGATCTCTTGGCGTTCAAGGAATTTGATTTGCCTTTCTATCTCCTTGATCGTGGCGCGGGCAACGGTTTCAGAGGTTGTAAGCAAAATGGAAGAAGCCATTTTATCGTGCTCCGCCTGACTCATGAGATCCGCCGCTAAGAACGACGGCTTTGCCGATTTATCCGCAATGATAAGGATTTCCGACGGGCCGGCTACCATATCTATATCCACAACGCCGTAAAGCAGCCTTTTTGCCGTTGCAACAAAAATATTGCCTGGGCCTACAATCTTATCCACCTTCGGTATTTTTTCCGTTCCGTAAGCCAGAGCGGCTATTGCCTGAGCGCCGCCGCAGAGGAACACCTTATCCACACCCGCTGCCGCCGCGGCAGCCATGATATAAGGATTGGGGTTGCCCTCCGCTCCCGGAGGCGTTACCATGATGATCTCCTTTACGCCCGCGATCTTAGCCGGCACGGCATTCATGAGAACGGAGCTTGGGTATGCCGCCGTTCCGCCCGGAACATATATGCCCACTCTGTGCAGGCCTCTGACGCGCTGACCCATTATAACGCCGTTTTCTTCGGTTGTAAACCAGCTCTGCTGTGCCTGCCTTTGGTGGAAGCGGTAGATATTTTCCCGCGCGTTTATGATTGCGCTTTTAAAATCCTCGTCAACAGAATCAAGATAATTCTGAAGCTCGTCTTTTTCGATAATGATTTTTTTCGGCACACTGCCGTCAAAGCGTGAGGTGTATTCGCGGACTGCTTCATCCCCGCCCTCTTTTACGCCGTTTATTATGGAGGTAACGATTTCCAGAATTTTGGGATCTGTTTCCCCGTTTCTTTTTTTAAGGTTTTCTACAACGGCATATTCTGCTTTCCCGTTTGATTTTGTGATTTTCATGTATTTACCCCCTGTTACACTTTGCTTGCGAGCTCAAGGTCGGAAAGAAAGGCTTCGATTTCCTGCTTTCTGAGCTTCATGGAAGCCATATTGACAATCACCCTTGCCGAGATCGGCAATATATCCTCAACAACTTCAAGCCCGTTTTCCTTTAGGGTTGAGCCTGTTTCAACGATATCCACAATTCCGTCCGCAAGGCCGAGCAGCGGAGCAAGCTCCACGCTTCCCTCTATTTTGATGACATCCACATCCATGCCCTTTGCGCGGAAGAATTCCCGCGCCACTTTCGGATACTTGGAGGCCACTGTTTTTCTTGAGTAGCCGCTGAAGAAATCCGTTCCCTTGGGGCAGGCAAGCGCGAAACGGCATTTGCCTATATTGAGGTCCATAACCTCATAAAAGGAGCTGCCGTGCTCCACAATCGTATCTTTACCGACGATGCCTATATCGCACACGCCGTGTTCCACATATGTTATAACATCCGGCGCTTTTGAAAGCACCGCTTCATAACCGTCCACAGGCAGAATAAGCCTTCTGCCCTTGTTTTCAAGCTGGGAGGTGTCAAGCCCCATAATCTTGAAAAGCTTTACGCTTGATTTTTCAAGGCGCCCCTTTGTGAGCGCAATCCGCAGCGGGCGCTCAACATTGATGACCTCGTGCATTACATCAAACAGGGCGTTGATATCCACGGCAAAGCCGATGGCGGGAGCGTCCAGCCCGAATTTTCCGATAAGCTTGTCATAGCGGCCGCCCGAAAGCACGGAAACGCCCGAGCCCTCGGCATAGCCCCTGAAAATGATGCCCGTATAATAATTGGAGCGGTTGACCAGCCCGAGATCGATGATAATGTTTTTTTCGAGCCCGAGCGTGCAAAGCTCTTTATAAATATTTCCCAGGTAATCAAGCGCGGCGCTTGCTTTTTCCGAGGAATACAGAAGCTTTGCCTCTTCCAGCACCTCAGCACCGCCGAAAAGGCGCGGCAGGGCGCGCAGCACCCTGGTTTGGACCGTATCCCCTATGGTTGAAAGAAGATCGCTGAGCGCGGCAAAGTTTTTGCTTTCCGTAAGCGAGCATATATCCGCCTTTTGGGAGGAATCTATATCCATATCGTCAAGAATCGCGTTGAAAAAGCCCGCATGGCCGATTTCCAGCGAATAAGAATTGAGCTGCGCGCGTTCAAGCGCCTCAAGCGCCATTGTAAGCACTTCCATATCGGCGCCCTCAGAGCCGTCCCCGATCAGCTCAATGCCGCTTTGCGGAATCTCATCCGTTCTGCCGGCATAGGCCTTGTTTCTTGAAAAGACATTCTGCGTATAGTAAAGCCTTACGGGAAAATCGGCGCTGCTCAGCCTGGTTGCAACAAGGCGGGCAATGGGCATTGTATTATCCGGGCGCAGCACGGTGGTTCTGCCGTAAGCATCCGTAAGCTTATACATAATATCCGATTCCATACCCGTATCGTTTTCAAAAACATCTATATACTCGATAGCGGGCGTGATGACCTTACGGTAATTTTTTTCCTTGTACAGCTGTGACAGCGTGTTTTCTATTTTTTTCCTGTCGTCACACTCCTCGAAGAGCAGGTCCCTGCTGCCCTGCGGAGTCAGCTTTGCAAATTTGTTCATACGAATCACCATAGCTTTTCAGGCTGCAAACAGTATATTTTAAATCATTGATGCTTTATCGCAGCCTGATAAAGCGTCAACGGTGTGACTGCCGGCTCAAAATCAGGCATAAGGCAGATTTTGAGGGCAATAGAATTTGAATTGTGCGGGCAGCACACGATTGCCGCAAAGTGCTTTAGCGTGCTAACGCTTTAATATGCTACCACATTAAATTATACTTGTCAACTAAAACCCGAACAGGGATATCTGGCTGCTTGCGGGCAGGTCGCCGAGCGCGCCCACCTCGCGCAGTGAATCAACCACGCTTTGCCCGATTCCGGCGCGCGCCATAAGGTCATCGCATGAAATAAAATCGCCGTTGCCGTCGTTTACAGCGGCGGCGATCTGCTTAGCGGCGTTTTCGCCTATACCGGCTATTGCCGTAAAGGGCAGGCGGATTTTACCGTTTTCGATTTTATAAACGCGCCAGTCGGATTTATACAGATCTACCGGCAGAAATTCGATGCCGCGGCAAAGCATTTCAATAACGATCTGAAGGATAACATAGGTATCGCTTTCCTTTTGCGTTATTGTGCCGCTTGCCTTATGATCCCTGATTTCCGCCATTTTGGATTTAACGGCGCTTTTTCCCGCAACCGCGGCAACAGCGTCCAAATCGCCGCCGCGAACGGTAAAGAACGCGCTGTAATACTCAACAGGATAGTATATTTTGTACCAGCCCAGACGGAGCGCGGCAATAACATATGCCGCCGCATGCGCCTTGGGGAACATATATTTTATCTTATAGCAGGAATTTATGTACCACTGCTCCACGCCGATCTGTTTCATTTTATCTTCATAGGGCGGAAGCTTTTTGGGCGCGGTGCCTTTTCGCGTGATTTCCATAATATCAAAACAGTCTTTTTTGGAAAGCGGCGACGGTTCGCCTGTTTTTTTCTCATATGCCTCCGCCTTATGTATAAGGTAGGTCATAATATCGTCGCGGCAGCCGATAACCTCGGAAATGGTACAGGTGCCGTTGTGTATAAGCTCCTGCGCGTTGCCGAGCCAAACATCCGTGCCGTGGGACAAGCCGGAGATTTGAAGCAGATCGGAAAAAGACTTCGGCTGCGCCTCAACAAGCATGCTCAGGGTAAAAGGCGTGCCCATTTCAGGAATGGACAGCGTGCTTGTCTGGCAGTCAATATCATCGGGCGAAACCCCGATGGGCTCCGTTGATGTGAGCATTTGATAAAGCTTGGGGTCGCATATATCCACATCCAAAACGGAAGTGCCTGTCGCGTCCTCAACAAATTTATAAAGCGTAGGCACATCATGGCCAAGCTCGTCAAGCTTCAACAGCGTATCGTGCAGCGCGTTTTTGAAGTCAAAGTGCGTTGTAAGGGTCTCTTTGGACGGATCGTCCGACGGGTACTGAACCGGCGTAAAATCCTCTACCTCATACTCGGCGGGAACAACAACCATTCCGCCGGGGTGCTGACCCGTTGTGCGCTTGATACCCGTACAGCCGGCGGTAAGCCTGTCCTCCTCCGCCTTGGAAACCTTCAGACCGCGTTCCTCAAGGTAATTTTTTACGAAGCCGTAAGCGGTTTTATCCGCGACGGTGGAAATGGTGCCCGCCTTGAAAACATGGGTTTTGCCGAAAAGCTCCTCTGTAAATTTATGGGACTGCGACTGAAAATCGCCGCTGAAATTCAGGTCTATATCCGGCGCTTTATCGCCGTCAAAGCCGAGGAAGGTTTCAAACGGAATCATATGCCCGTCCCTGTCCATAGGCGAGCCGCATTCGGGGCAATTCTTAGGCGGGAGATCAAACCCGGAGCCCACGGAGCCGTCATTGATGAACTCGCTGTGCCTGCATTTGGGGCACACATAATGCGGAGGAAGCGGATTTACCTCCGATATGCCGCCCAAATGCGCCGCGAGCGACGAGCCTACGGAGCCCCTGGAGCCTACCAGATAGCCGTGCTTCTCCGAATTTTCAACGAGCCTTTTGGCTATAACATACAATACAGCATAACCGTTCTTTACGATGGAGTCAAGCTCTTTTTGGAGTCGCGGCGCAACATCGTCCGGCACGGGATCGCCGTATTTTTCCTTGGCGTTTTTCCAGCAGGTTTGAATCAGCTCCTCCTCGGCGCCGTCAATATGGGGCTGAAATGTGCCCGGCGGGATGGGAAGAACATCATCGTCTATCATATCGGCAATGCGGTTCGGGTTATAGATGACAAATTCCTTTGCCCTGTCCCCTGCCCAGCTGAAATCGTCAAGCATTTCATCCGTTGTTTTAAAATAAAGCGGCGCCTGGCTGTCCGCGTCCTCAAAGCCCTGCGACGCCATTATGATGGCTCTGTATTTCGCGTCATATTCATTGAGGAAATGGACATCCCCCGTAGCGACCGTCATTTTGCCGAGCCTGTCTGCGCAGGCGATGATCCGCTTGTTTATATCAATAAGGTCCTGCTCACTTCTTACCTTCCAGTAAACATTTTTGCGCTCCTCGCCCTTTTTGTTTACAAGATATTCCTCATTGCTTTTTTTGAGCATAAATTCATTATTGCCGTTCGGCTGAATCTCAAGATAATCGTAGAACGAGGCAATACGGTCAAGCTGCGCATCGTCGGCGCCGTTCAGGATTGCCTGATAAACCTCGCCCTGCTCGCAGGCGGAGCCTATGATAATGCCGTCTCTGTGCCGGCTTAAAGCAGACTTGAGAATGAGCGGGCGCTTTTTGAAATATTTTGTATTGCTGGCAGAAATATGCTTGTAAAGGGCTGTTCTGCCCTCTGTATTTTTAATCAGGAATATAATATGATAGCGCGGAAAGCTGCCCGCCTTCATATTCATAAAATCCGGATACTTTTCATCGTCAACAAGGTAGCCCTCCATGCCGCAGATGAGCTTTATTCCGGCTTTTTTAGCGGCTTTGCTTGCCTCCGGAAGCGCCTGGACTACGCCGTGGTCGGTGACCGCAACGGCTCTGTGTCCCCATTTCGCGGCTGTTTCCACAAGCGCCGACGGCGAGGAAATACCGTCCATAGCCGAAAGCGAGGTGTGCAGATGAAGCTCTACTCTTTTTTCCGGCGCGTTATCCTCTTTCTCAGCTTTCACGACCGAGGATATGCCCTGCGGCATGATCATAAATTCGCTTGAATATTTATCAAGCTGATACATACCGCTCACCATAACGGTATTGTTCGTTTTAAGCTCTGAAACGATTGAATCAATAATATTGTTGGAATCAAACATTTTGCAGGTTACAGACGAGGTATAATCCGTTATATCAAAGGTAAGTATCTTACTGCCGCCGCGCCTTGTTTCACGCGCCTCATATTTAAGGACATCGCCCCAAACCGTAACCAAGCCGTCATCCATTTTAATATCGGCAATATTTTTCAGACTGCCGTCCGCTATGTTCCTGCCGTATATTTTTCTTTTTGTATCCGAAAACAAGGGGAATTTTTCAAGCTTTTTATGTACGATATTTTTTTGCTCTGCCTGTGTTTTTTGAGCCTGATCCTCCCGAAGCTTTTTAAAGGCTTTTGCAGCCTCGTTTTCTACATTATAGCTCGCTGTTTCAACAAACTCTATTTTAAGCTCTATGCCGAAAAGGTCTAAAATAACGCTTTCAAGCTCCTCGCCAACCGATTGAGCAAGCAAAATTTCCTTTCCGCCATTTTTCAGCATAACCGTGAGGGTGTTTTCATTCCAATCCGTTTCGGCGCCGTCAAAAAAACCGTTTGCCGCGGGATTGTTTTTTTTGACGAACGCAACGATGCTTGGGAAATACGCCGGCTCAAAAAGCGAGCTGACATATCGGGGCTTTATAGATACCCTTGAAAGCCCCATATTGTTTTTTATGCTTTCCTCCGCGTCCTTAAAAACGGAATAATCCACAAGCTCGCCGAGCGAGAGAACCATCTCAAGCTCTCTTTCCGCCTGCTTGATCGCAAAGCGCCTTATAACTCCGTTTCCGAGGCTGGAAAGCTGAAAATTATCTATATAATCCGCAAAAAAATCACTAAATAAATTCATTACAGCTTATCTATCTCTTTCATCAATTCATCCAAAAGCTCCTCTTCGGGAACTTTTCTCAATATTTCGCCCTTTTTAAAGATAAGGCCGCAGCCGTCTCCGCCGGCTATTCCTATATCCGCCTCTCTTGCTTCTCCGGGGCCGTTCACAATACAGCCCATAACGGCGACCTTGATTGGCTTTTTGCAGCCGCGCAGCCTTTCCTCCACCTTTTTCGCAAGGCCGATGAGGTCTATTTTCGTTCTGCCGCAGGTGGGGCAGGAAATGAGGTAGGGGCTGTCATTTTTAAGCCCTAACGCCTTTAAAATATCGAACGCGGCGAATACCTCTTTAACAGGCGTATCCGAAAGGCTGACTCTTATGGTGTCCCCTATTCCGTGCGCAAGCAGGGAGCCGATGCCGATTGCGGATTTGATAATGCCCATGCGCTCCGTACCCGCCTCGGTCACTCCGAGGTGCAGCGGGTAAGCACACTGCTCGGCGGCAAGCTCGTATGCCGAAATCATTGTATTTACATCTGAGGACTTGATAGAGATGATGATATCGTCAAAATCGAATTTTTCCAGCAAAGAGGCGTGGTAAAGCGCGGATTCCACCATTGCCTGCGGCGTGGGAGCGCCGTATTTTGCAAGGATATGCTTTTCAAGCGAGCCGCTATTTACGCCGATTCTGATGGGGATCTGCTTTTGGCGGCAGATATCGGCAACCGCCTTTACCCTTGATTCGGAGCCTATATTGCCGGGGTTTATTCTGATTTTGTCTATTCCCCTTTCGGCTGCGCCGAGAGCAAGCTTGTAATCAAAATGTATATCGGCAACAAGCGGAACATCCACGGCTTTTTTAATTGGCTCTATAAGGTCAAGCGCCGCCTCGTTCGGGATTGCGAATCGGATGACCTGGCACCCTGCCGCGGCAAGCTCCTTCGCCTGATTCACAGAGCCTTCAATATCGTTTGCCGGAATATTCAGCATGGACTGAACAAGCACGGGGGCATCTCCGCCTATATATGTATTTTTAAGCTTTATTTTTTTTGATTCTCTACGGTTCAGCATATTGACCTGCCTTTCCGCGCAAAACGCGCGCGCCGCGCAAGGCGGCTTTATTTTAAAAATACGGTATGCTTTTTTGCAGCCTTGCTAAAAAAGCTTTGTAACATCCGAAAAGGTTACGATGACCATTACGCCGAGCAAAAGCACAAGTCCTGCGGCGTTGATGGCATATTCCAGCTTTGCGGGCAGCTTCCTTTTGAAAATGCCCTCTCCGAGAAGTATAAAGAAACGCCAGCCGTCAAGCGCGGGGATCGGGAAAAGATTAAAGAGCCCCACATTTATCGTGAGCAGCGCCATGATGCGCAGCATGGAGGTGACGCTTGTTTTAACGGCGGTTGAAACCACCGATACCGCGCCGACCGGCCCGCTGAGGTCCGAAAGGCCGTATCTGCCTGACAAAAGATCGGCAACGGACAGAAAGATCATGCGCATATAGGAAACAAACATGCCGCAGCTGCTCTGAAGCACGCCGAAAAAGGTTTTTTCTTTGCCGAGCAGCCAGAAATCCATACTGATATACTGCGTTCCGTCATACTCCTGCATTTCAAATTCCACTTCAAGCGTTACCGTTTCCCCGTCCCTTTCCACAACCATTTGCACAACGCCGTCAGCCGAACGGCTGAGACCTGTTTCAACATCCGTGGTGGTATATACGCGCATGCCGTCTATGCTTTTGATTTTATCTCCGACCTGCAAGCCGCTTTCCGCGCTCAACGCGTTATCCTCAAACTTTGCCACGGTGGTAGTGCCGATGAGATCGCTGCTTGCAACGATGCAGACGATGATCACGAAGCCGAGTATCAGATTCATAATTGCGCCGGCGGCAATGATAAACATCCTTGCGCCTACGCTTTTTTTGGAAAAAGAGCCGTTTTCGTCCGACTCCTGCTCCTCGCCCTCCATAGAGCAGTACCCGCCGAAAAGGATCCAGCGAAGGGAATATTTGGTGCCCTTTCTTGTTAAAGAAAATATTTTAGGGCCCATGCCTACGGAAAATTCGTTTACCTTGACTTTCATAAGCCTTGCGGCGGTATAATGGCCGCCCTCATGGATTATGATAATCAGCTCAAAAAATAATATTGCGATAAGGATAGGATAAACCGTGTTCCAAATTGTGGTCAAGCTCACTGCATCGCCTCATTAATTCAATGATTGATAATTGCTCAATACATATTCGCGGGCGGCTTTATCCGCCTCAAGCACATCGCTTAAGGTGAACGCTTTTTTATCCGCCGCTTTAAGCATTGCCTCTTCATTAAGATATGCAATATCCGTGAATTTAATTTTGCCGTTTAAGAAAAGTCTTACGCTTTCCTCATTCGCGCCGTTCGCGGCGGCAGGATGAAGCCCGCCCATAGCTATAGCCTTTTTGCAGACATCTATGCACTTGAAGGTTTCATAATCCGGCTCAAAAAAGGTCAGCCTTGCATAATCCGCAAGCGAAAGCTCCGCTACCGGGCTTTCCTCGCGCTCCGGATAAGTGAGCGCATACTGGATGGGAATACGCATATCCGGCACGCCGAGCTGGGCGATGACGGAATTGTCTTTATAAACAATCGCCGAATGGACGACTGATTCACGGTGCACGACGATTTCAATATCCTCATTCGGCATATCAAACAGCCATTTTGCCTCTATAAATTCAAGGCCCTTATTCATCATGGTGGCTGAATCTATCGTGATTTTCGCACCCATGCTCCAGTTGGGGTGCTTTAAAGCGTCCTGCGGGGTTACATTCTCCAGCTCGGAAAGCGTTTTCCCGAAGAACGGACCGCCGGAAGCGGTCAAAATAATTTTTTTCACGGCGTCCTTTGAAGGACTGCCCTGCATCGCCTGGAATATAGCGGAATGTTCGCTGTCCACCGGGAGTATGGAAACGCCGTTTTCCTTGGCAAGGCTTGTTACGAGGCTTCCGCCGGCAACAAGTGTTTCCTTATTCGCGAGGGCGATGGTTTTTTTTGCCTTGATTGCCTCAAGCGTGGGGATAAGCCCTACCATACCCACAACGGAATTCAGCACGATATCGGCTTTCGGATATACCGCGCATTCTATAAGCCCCTGCAAGCCGCCGCTGACCTTAACGCCCGTATCCGCAACTCTCGCTTTAAGCTCAGCCGCCGCTTTCTCATCCATCATGCAAACAAGCTCCGGCTTAAACTCCCGTATCTGCCGTTCCATTTTCTCCACATCCGTATTCGCGCTCAGGCATTTTACGGAATAGCCGTGCATACGGCAGACATCGAGCGACTGCGTTCCTATTGAGCCTGTTGATCCTAAAATAGAAATATTTTTCATATCGGACTGCCTTTCCGCGCTCAGCAAAATGCCAAAAGCGCCATAACATATGTAAGCGGCAGAGAGAAAAGGACGGAATCAAACCGATCCATAACGCCGCCGTGACCCGGGAAAATCTTGCCGAAATCCTTAACGCCGAAATTACGCTTAAGGACGGAGGCGGTCAAATCGCCCATCATACTCATAAAGGATATGGGCACGCCGCAAATAAGGATAACGGTTGCGGCAAAGGTATCCAGCTGCGCTGTGCCGAGCTTATTATAAAGCTCATAAGCAGCGGCGTTTAAAATCATGGAAAACGCTATGCCGCACGCCGCGCCTTCAACCGTTTTTTTAGGGCTGATATTGGGGCACATCTTATGTTTTCCGAACGCCATGCCGCCGAGCTGGGCGCCCACATCTGTGCCGAGCGCGCATATGAGCGCGAAGAAAATCAGATATATCCCGAACTGCTGATTCACAAACATATCGCGCAGACGGACGAATATTGAAAAAGCATAAGGCACCGCGGTGCTTGCGAAGAAAGCGATGGCAACATCCTCAAACTTCGTGTGGGAATAGCCCTTCAGCATGGCAAGGAACATAATCAGCGCAACGGCTATTATATACACCTGGGACGGCACCGCCGAAATGACCGTGCCCCATGTTTCAAGCGACACAAGCGGCTCAAGCGCCTTTGCGCTTGCGAACAGGGGGAACACGGCGGCAACCGCCGTGCCGAAAATCAAAATAAAGATATTTGAAATTTTAGCGCAGCGCATAATCTCGTTTGCGGCTACGGCGCTTAAAAAAGCGATTACCAGCACAAACAAAGGCGTATTGATCTGCCAAACGACAAGAGCGAGCACCAAAAGCAAAACGATTGCAGTTATTATTCTCTGTTTCATATAATCACCAAATTTTTCCGGCTTTAAACCGTGTGCCTAACCGAACGGATTTTTTATGCCGGATTTTATCCGCCGAAACGGCGGTTTCTTTTTTCAAAATCGGACAGCGCCTGATGCAGGTCTTTTTCCGTAAAATCGGGCCACAGCACATCGCTGTACCAAAATTCGCTGTAGGCGGCCTGCCACAGCAGAAAATTTGAAAGCCGTTCCTCTCCGCTCGGGCGGATGATAAGGTCACATTCCGGGCTTGTGTACAGCATACTGCCGATGTCCTGCTCGGTTACGCTCTGCCTGCCCTGCGCTATAAGGCGGTTGACTGCGGAAACGATTTCCTGCCTGCCGCCGTAATTCACGGCAACATTGACAAGCGTACCCGTTCTTGAGGCGGTTTCCTTTTCCGCGTCGCGCATCATCTCAAGCAGCTTGGGGTGCATACCGTCCTTCTCTCCGATAAATCTTACCCGAATATCGCCGCTTGCCTGAAGATCGTTTTTAGCGTCAATCAAATAATCATAAAAGAGGCGCATAAGCGTTTCAACCTCTTCTTTCGGGCGCTTCCAGTTTTCGGTTGAAAAGGCATAAAAGGTAACCTCCTCAATACCTATTCTGCTGCACTCCTTTGAAATTTTTTTAAACGCCTCGGCGCCCACCTTATGCCCGGCGGTTCGCGGAAGGGCTCTTTTTTTTGCCCATCTGCCGTTGCCGTCCATAATAATGCCGAGATGGCGGGGAAGAATGGAAAATTCCGCCTGCGGTGTTTCTTTTTTACCGAAAACAGCCATAAACTGCTCACTGCCCTTCTGATCGGGCTGCTTTGCGCGCCCTTTTTGAAATAAATAGTATAAAACGCAGAACGGCGGAGTGCTTCCCCCGCCTTTTCTGCCGTCCGCCGCCTAAACGGCACATGGTCAAATGGAAAGGATCTCCGTTTCCTTAGCCTTTTCCATTTTATCTATCTCTTTTGTGAAATCGTTGGTAATATCCTGAAGCTCTTTTTCGCCGTCCTTGAGGTCGTCCTCGGTGATCTCGTTATTTTTCTTCAGCTTTTTAATATCGTCCATCGCATCGCGGCGAATATTTCTGACAGCGACTTTTGCCTCTTCGCCGCGCTTGGAAATATCCTTAACGAGCTCCTTGCGGCGTTCCTCTGTAAGCGGCGGGAAAACAAGGCGGATGACCTTGCCGTCATTACTGGGGTTGATACCGATATCCGATGTATTTATCGCCTTTTCTATATCCCTGAGGATGGACGCGTCCCACGGCTGTATCATAAGCATTCTCGGCTCCGGAACGCTGATTGCGGCAACCTGGTTAATCGGCGTTGCCGCGCCGTAGTAATCAACAGTAACCCTGTCAAGAACGGCGGGATTGGCTCTGCCCGCGCGGACCGCTTTGTAATCCCTTTCAAGGGCGTCAAGGCATTTATTCATTTTTTCACGCGTTTTTTTAAATACATTTTCCATAAAATTCACCTTTCCTGCTTTAATATGATTTTTAAAAACGAATCAGTTTGTAACCGTGGTTCCTATATTTTTGCCGCAGACAACATCCGCAAGGTTATCCGGATTATCCAGATTGAAAACAATAATCGTCATATCGTTATCCTTGCAAAGGGAGAACGCGGTTGAATCCATGACCTTAAGATCCCTGTTGATAACTTCCCTGAAGGTAACCTGATCATACTTTACCGCATCGGGATATTTATTGGGATCCATATCAAAAACACCGTCCACATTCGTGGCTTTCAGCAGAGCGTCCGCATTCATCTCAACGCTTCTGAGCGCCGCCGCCGTATCTGTTGAGAAGAACGGCGAGCCCGTGCCGCAGCCGAATATAACGATTCTGCCTTTTTCAAGGTGGCGTATCGCGCGGTTTCTGATATACGGCTCCGCGATCTGGCGCATTTCAATAGCCGTCTGCACACGCACATCCGCGCCGAGCTGCTCCAGCGCGTCACACAGAGCAAGCGCGTTCATTGCGGTTGCAAGCATACCTATATGATCCGCTCTGGCTCTATCCATTCCTTCGCTGGTTCTGCCGCGCCAGAAGTTTCCGCCGCCGACTACTATAGCGACCTCCACTCCCATATCGGCAACCGATTTGACAGCCTTACAGATTGTAACCACCGTATCGCTGTCTATTCCGGATGTTTTGGTTCCGGCAAGGACTTCGCCGGAAAGCTTGAGCAGTATTCTTTTATATACAGCCTTCATAAAACGACCTCCGTAACTTTAATGATTTTATCATGTATATAATAATATATTTTAAAAACAAAGTAAATAGACAAAAGGAAAAAGGCGGTAAAAAAT
>CAYOPQ010000011.1:0-9153 GCA_964405895.1 uncultured Bacteroides sp.
GCATTTTGTTTGATTTTTTAGCCGCATTTTATCTAAATTATTAATATTGTATTACAAAACAATTTATGGTATAATTACCATGTATTATAGTGTACAGTTATGCGCGGGGCGCGGCAAATGAAAAAGCGCAGCGCGCGGGAAGGGTTTATTTATGAAGGATGTAAAACTTGGCGCACAAGCCGAAAGGACACTTACGGTTGACGGGAGCAATACCGCCGCCGCGGCGGGAAGCGGGAGCCTTGCGGTGCTTGGGACGCCGTTTATGATAGCTCTGATGGAGGCAGCCACCTGCGCCGCTGTTTCTCCTTTTCTTGAGGAGGGGGAAACCACCGTCGGTACGCGGATAGAGGTGGACCACCTGAAGGCGAGCGGCATAGGAGAAAAGATAACCGCAAAGGCGCGGATAACGGGCGCCGACGGAAGAAAGCTGACCTTTGCCGTAACGGCGGAGAACGAAGCGGGCGACACCGTGGGCTCGGGCACTGTTGAACGCTTTGCGGTTTTAAGCGAGAGATTTATGGCGAAGCTTAGCTGAAAATATTTTAACAGAGGTAGTTTATGAGATTTAAGGCTGTTGTTTTTGACTTTGACGGAACGATCTGCGCCACCGCGCCGGGAATAATAAACAGTGTAAAATACGCGCTTGAAGCATTCGGCTACCCCGTGCCGGAGGACGAAAGCGAGCTGGAATTTTTTATAGGGCCTCCCCTGCTGGTGACCTTTCAGGAGCGCTTTGGGGCTGACCCGCAGACGGCGCTGGAGCTTGTTAAGAAATACAGGGAAAGATATACGAACCAGGGCGTTTACGAAAGCGAGCTTTACAGCGGAACGGGTTCCCTGCTTGCCGCGCTGAAAAAAGACGGATTCAAGCTGGGGATTGCCTCCTCAAAGCCGCAGAAATATATTGAAACGCTTTTGGAGCGGTTCGGCGTAAATCAGTATTTTGACTGCGTTTGCGGCGTAAGCTTTACGGCGGACTGCGAATCAAAGGCAAGCATTATCTACCGCTGCCTTGAAACGCTCGGCGTTTCCGGCAAGGACGCCGTTATGGTGGGCGATAAGAGCTATGATACCGACGGTGCAAAGGCAAACGGCATGCTTTCCGTGGGCGCGCTTTGGGGATACGGCACAAAATTTGAATTTATAGAGGCGGGCACGGATTTTCTTGCCGAGAAGGCGGAAGATATTGAATCCATAGCCCTCGGATATTTTGAGCAGACGGAAGAGAGCAGCGGCATCTTCAACGGCAGGATCATTACCGTGCACGAGGATACCGTAACGCTTGTTGACGGCACGAAGGCAAAACGCGAGATCGTGGACCACAACGGCGGCGTTGCCGTTATAGGGCTGACGGAGGAGAACGAGGTTTTGCTTGTGCGCCAGTTCAGAGCGCCTTACAGAGAAACCCTTTTTGAGATACCCGCTGGCAAGCTTGAAAAGGGCGAAGACCCGCTTGAAGCCGCGAAGCGCGAATTCAAAGAGGAATGCGGCTGTGAGGCAGGAAAGTTCAAATATATAGGCGCTCTTTACCCCACGCCCGGCTACTGCTCGGAGATAATCAGGCTTTATTACGCCGCGGAGCTGAGCTTCGGCGAACAGCATCTTGATACAGACGAGCGGCTGGATGTTTACAGGGTACCGCTTGAGGAGGCATTTTTGCGTGTTATGAACGGCGAGTTCAAGGACGCCAAAACGCAGATAGGAATAATGAAGATCAGGGAAATGGTTAAAAATGGCGGTTTATCTTGACAACAGCGCAACAACAAAGCCCTGCCGCGAGGCAACCGAAGCGGTTCTCTATATGATGGACGAAAATTACGGCAATCCCTCCAGCTTACATTCCGCCGGTATCGGCGCGGCAAAGTCGCTTATTGCCGCGAGAGAGGCGGTTGCCGGTGCGCTCGGCTGTGAAAAAGAGGAATTATATTTCACGAGCGGCGCGACAGAGGCAAACAATATGGCGCTTTTGGGCGCCGCCGCGGCAAAGAGACGCGCGGGGAACAGAATCGTCACCACGGCAATAGAGCACGAAAGCGTTACCGCGGCGGCAGACGAGCTGGAAAAGCAGGGCTTTGAGGTGATTCGCCTTATGCCGGACAGGCACGGCAACATAACCGCCCAAAGCATTGCCGAGGCGGTGAACGACAAAACCGTGCTTGTTTCCGTAATGTACATAAATAACGAAATAGGCTCTGTGCTGCCTGTTGATAAAATAAAAAGGATCATAGAGCTGAAAAAAGCGCCGGCACTGTTCCATACAGACTGCGTGCAGGCGTTCGGCAAGGTAAAATTCAGCCCCAAAAAGCTCGGCGCCGATCTTGTGAGCATAACGGCGCACAAGATTCACGGCCCGAAGGGCACGGGCGCGTTGTATATAAAAAAAGGCGCAAGGATACTGCCGCGCACCTTCGGCGGCGAGCAGGAAAAGCGCATGCGGCCGGGCACGGAAGCTGCGCCGCTCATAGCGGGATTCGGCGCGGCTGCCGCCGCGCTGCCGGAAATCAGCGCGCAGAGCGCCGCAATCCAGGAGCTCAATCAGTATCTGAGGAGTCTGCTCGGCGGGATCGACGGCGTTTTGTTTAACAGCGACGATAATGCGTCCCCGTATATACTGAATGTATATATACCTACCTTTATGCGCAGCCAGACGATTGTGCAGGAGCTTTCCTCAAAATATGAGATCTATGTAAGCAACGGTTCCGCGTGCGCGAGGGGCAAAAAAAGCCATGTGCTTTCGGCAATGCGCGTGGCGGACGAAATTGCGGACAAAAGCATAAGGATCAGCTTTTCACGCTTCAATACGCCGCGCGACTGCGAGGCATGCGCTTTTGCGATAAAAGAATTGATTGAAAAACACCCGAGGTAAATATGAAAGAGATTATACTTGTAAAAAACGGAGAGCTTGTGTTAAAGGGGCTCAACCGTTCGTCCTTTGAGGATGTTCTTATAAAAAATATGCGCCGCCATTTGGAGGATCTGGGCGAATTCAAATTTACAAAAAGCCAGTCCACCATCATGGTGGAGGCGCCCGAAGGGGCGGATCTTGACGAGGTTGCCCAAAGGCTCGGCAAGGTGTTCGGCATAGCGGCGTATTCGCGCGCTGCCGTCTGTGAAAAGGATATGCAGCGCATTGTAAACACGGCAAGGGAATATCTTGCCGATGAGCTTTCGCTTGTATCAAGCTTTAAGGTAGAGGCAAAGCGGAGCGATAAAAAATTTCCGCTGAAATCACCCGAAATATGCCGCGAACTCGGCGGCGCGCTGCTTAAAAGCTTTCATCATTTAAAAGTTGATGTACACAATCCGGATGTTACCGTTACGGTTGAAATACGCGATAATTACGCGTTTGTGCGCGGCAACAACATCAAGGGCGCCGGCGGAATGCCGACGGGTACAAGCGGCAGGGCGGCAGTGCTGATCAGCGGGGGCATAGATTCGCCGGTAGCCGCATATATGATGGCGAAAAGAGGCATAGAACTGGTAGCCGTTCATTTTGCGTCGCCGCCGTACACAAGCGAACTTGCGGAGATGAAGGTGATGGAGCTGCTGAAAAAGGTTTCCGCCTACTGCGGCACCATAACCACTTATATCGTGCCGTTTACGGAAATACAGGAGGCAATCCGAGACTGCTGCCCCGAAGAATATTTCACGCTTGTTATGCGCCGCGTGATGATGCGGATAAGCAATAGAATTGCCGAGAACCAGAACTGCCGCGCGCTGATAACGGGCGAAAGCCTGGGGCAGGTGGCAAGCCAGACCATTTACGCGCTGCAATGCACGGACAGGGCTGCGCGGCTGCCCGTTTTCCGCCCGTGTATCGGTATGGACAAGGACGAAATTATTTCCGTTTCCAGGAAAATAGATACATTTGAAACCTCCATTCAGCCGTATGAGGACTGCTGCACCGTGTTTACACCGAAGCACCCGCGCACACGCCCCAAGCCGGAGGATGTTGAGGCTGCCGAAGAAAAAATTGAAAATCTGGATAAGATGATAGACGACGCCGTCAGCAGCGCAAAGCGCAGATTTATAAAGGCGGCGGGCGTATAGGCGCTATAAAGGCGCTGATAAACCGGCGAAGCTGCCCGCAATACCAAAAACGGAGCCATAAGCGGCACGGCAGACACAAGGAGAAATGCAGAATATCAAATCCCGGCAGGATTTTTGATATACAGGAGGGGTAATTATGTATGATGTTGCCATTATAGGCGCAGGCATCATAGGTGCGGCGTGCGCCTATGAGCTAAGCAAGCACAAGCTTAAAATTGCCGTGTTTGAGAAAAACAACGATGTGTGCTGCGGCACAACCAAAGCCAACAGCGCAATCATTCACGCCGGCTACGACCCGCTTCCCGGCACGCTTATGGCGCGCCTCAATGTTGAGGGTTCAAAAATGGCGGGCGAGCTTTGCAGAAAGCTTGATGTTCCGTACCGGCAGACGGGCTCTCTTGTTGTTGCTTTTTCCGAAGAGGATAAAGAAGAGGTTGAGAAGCTTTACAGGCGCGGAAACGAAAACGGCGTGGAGGGGCTTCGCATCGTTGATTCTGACGAGCTGAAAAAAATGGAGCCCTATATTTCGGATAAGGCGCTGTGCGCGCTTTACGCGCCTACGGCTGCAATCGTGAATCCGTGGGAATACGGAACAGCGCTTGCGGAAACGGCGGTAAGGAACGGCGCTGAGATCAATCTGGAAGCCGAGGTGACGGCTGTTGAAAGGAAAGAGGGCTTTTGGCATATCGTTTCCTCCTCCGGCTGCGCGGACGCGAAATATGTTATAAACGCCGCGGGCGTGGACTGTGATACGGTTCACAATATGGTTGCGGCGCCGAGCTTTAAGGTGCTTCCGAGCGCCGGCGAATATTACCTGCTTGACAAGAGCGAGGGAAAACGAGCGAAGCATGTTATTTTCCAGTGCCCGGACAAGGACGGCAAGGGCGTGCTTGTTACGCAAACCTGCCACGGCAATCTGCTTGTTGGACCGAACGCCGACGCGCGGGACAGGGACGACACCTCCACCAAAGCACGATGCCTTGATTTCATCAGGGAAAAGGCGGTAAAATCCGTGCCGTCGATACAGTTTAAAGAAAATATACGCAATTTTACGGGCGTGCGCGCGAACACGGACAAGGATGATTTTATCATAGCGTTCGCGGCAGAGGATTTTCTTGATTTGGCAGGTATAAAATCGCCCGGGCTTTCCGCCGCCCCCGCCATTGCGCTTGAGGCGGTTAAAATGCTTGGCGAAAAAGGGCTTAAGCTTGATAAAAAGGAAAATTATATAGATTCCAGAAAGCATCTGCGCTTTAAAACGCTTTCGGCTGAGGAAAAGAACCGGCTTATAAAGGAAAACCCCGCATACGGCAGAGTCATCTGCCGGTGTGAAACCATTACGCAGGGAGAAATCCTTGACGCGCTGCAATCCCCGATACCGCCCGTTTCGCTGGACGGAATAAAAAGGCGGGCAGGAACGGGAATGGGCAGATGCCAAAGCGGCTTCTGCGGGCCCAAGGTGCTTGAAATCATAGCCGAATATAAGAATATACCGTATGAAGAGGTTTTGCAGGACAATACGAAGAGCTATATCCTTACGGGTGAAACAAAGAGAGGGGGCGCCGGTTGATGTATCAGCTTATTGTTATCGGCGGAGGCCCGGCAGGTCTTGCCGCGGCGCTTTCCGCATATGAAAACGGGCTTAAAAAAATACTCGTTATAGAAAGAGATAAAGAGACCGGAGGCATCTTGAACCAGTGCATACATAACGGATTTGGCTTGCACTATTTTAAGGAAGAGCTGACGGGGCCGGAATACGCCGGAAGATTTATAGAAATGCTGAAGGACACCGCCGTAGAGGTAATGACGGATACAATGGTTCTTGAAATAACCGAGGGCAGGCAGGTGCACTGCATCAATTCCCAAAACGGCTATCAGGTGCTTGAGGCGGGCGCGGTTGTGCTTGCTATGGGCTGCCGCGAGCGCACAAGAGGAGCAATCTCCATACCCGGCACACGCCCGGCGGGCATACTTACGGCTGGCGCAGCGCAGAGATATGTGAATATTGAAGGGCACATGGTCGGCAAAAGAGTGGTTATCCTCGGCTCCGGAGATATAGGGCTGATCATGGCGCGCCGCATGACCTTGGAGGGCGCGAAGGTGCTGGCATGCGTTGAGCTCATGCCGTATTCGGGAGGCCTGCAAAGGAATATCGTGCAGTGCCTGAACGATTTTGATATTCCGCTTTATCTTTCGCACACAATAACCGATATCAGGGGCAAAAGGCGTGTTGAGGGCGTTACCGTTTCAAAGGTGGGCGCGGACAGGAAACCGATTCCCGGCACGGAAATTGAGTTTGACTGCGATACGGTTCTGCTTTCGGTAGGGCTTATCCCGGAAAACGAGCTTACACGGACAGCCGGAATAGAAATGGACCCGCGCACCAACGGCGCTGTTGTTTTTGAGAATATGGAAACATCGGAAAACGGCATTTTCGCCTGCGGCAATGTTGTACATGTCCACGACCTGGTGGATTTCGTTACCGGCGAAAGCATGCGCGCCGGAAAAGCCGCCGCCGAGTTCGTTTTAAACGGTGAAAAAAGCCGCGATAACTGCATAACGCTTGAAACGAATGAATATGTAAGCTACACGGTGCCGCAAAAAATAAGGCGCGGCGCTCAATCGGCTGAAATATTCTTCCGCGTAAGGCGGATTTTTGCAAAATCAAGCGTTACCGTTACATCGGGCGATACGGTTATCGCCAAATTCAAGAGAGAGCATATGGCGCCGGGCGAAATGGAAAAAATAACGCTTCCGAAGGTGCTGCTTGATAAAATTGATACCGAAAAAATTAAAATATCCGCTGCGGAGGAGGAGTGAAGATGACGCATCTTATATGTATTACGTGCCCGAAGGGCTGCCGCCTCAGCATTGATGAGGAAAACGATTACGCGGTAACCGGCAACGCCTGCCCCAGAGGAGCGGAATACGGCAGAAACGAGCTTAAAAATCCCGTTCGCGTGGTTACATCAACGGTGCGCACCGCAAGCGGGGAAACGCCGCGCTGCCCCGTTAAAACAAACGGGGCTATACCGAAGGATAAAATGTTTGACGCGATGCGCCTGCTTGACGGCATAACGCTGACCCCGCCGATCAAGACGGGAGACACCGTTATAGAAAACCTTTTCGGCACGGGCGTTTCCTTCGTTGCCTGCAAGAATATAGATAAATAGGCAAAATGACAGCAATAAAATCCCGTAAAGGTCGCAGAAAAGAAAGACCTTTACGGGATTTTCAATGTGCAGGGCTTTTGAAAAGGCTCCGCGGCAGAATTTTATTCAACCGTAACGGATTTGGCAAGATTGCGCGGCTTATCTATGGGCAGGTCCTTTTCCTTAGCGGTGTAATACGCAAGCAGCTGCGCGGCAATCACCTCCGGCAAAGGCGCCAAAAGCGGTATTGTATCCGGAAATGTAATCATTTCCCCGAATCCGCCGAGCTCTTTTTTAAGGCTCTCTGCAGCAAAAAGTATAACGCTTGCGCCGCGCGAGATGACCTCCTGAAGATTTGAAACGGTTTTAGACATGATGCCCGAATTGCTGATCAGCCCGAAGCAGACGGTACCCGCCTCTATCAAGCTTATCGTGCCGTGCTTAAGCTCGCTTGCCGGGAAAGCGGCGCAGTCGATATAGCTGATCTCCTTCAATTTAAGCGCCCCCTCAAGCGCGGCGGCGTAATCCGTGTTCCTGCCGAGGAAGAAGCACCTGCGCTCCTTGCTTATTCTGCCTGCAAGGTCGCTTATTTTTTGCGTGTTTTCAAGCTGTTCGCTGATTTTTTCGGGCAGGAGCCGCCCCGCGTTAACGGCGATCTTGCCGAATTCCGCGGAACAGGCGCCGCGCTTGACGGCAAGATATACGCAGAGCATTTCCAGCGTTACCGCCTGACAGGTAAACGCCTTTGTTGTAGCCACTGCTATCTCCTGCCCCGCCGGGGTTATAATGCTGTATTCACTCATTTTGGCGATTGAGCTGTGGGGCGCGTTTACTATGCTTATTGTTCTCGCGCCGTGCTCGCGCGCCGTTTTGAGCGCTGCAAGGCTGTCTGCCGTTTCGCCGCTTTGGCTGATTATAACCACAAGGCAGCTGTTATCCAGCACCGGGCTCTGATAGCGGAATTCCCCGGCGTACTCGGCAAAGCACGGTATTTTTGCGATTTTCTCAAACGAATATTTTGCCATGAGCGCAACATGATACGCAGAACCGCAGCCGACAAGATAGATTCTGCTGAGCGCTTTGACTTCCGCGTCCGTAAACGGAAAGCCGTCAAACGCAACGCCGTCCTTATCTGTAATGCTTTCAAGCGTTGCGGCAATCACCTTGGGCTGCTCGTAAATTTCCTTGAGCATAAAGTGCGCATAACCGTCTTTTTGCGCGGCGGAGCGTTTTTCTCTGATTTTATGGATTTCTTTTTTTACCGGGGCAAAATCCCTGCCGAAAACCGTTACCTCGCTTTCGGTGATCCGCGCGGCTTCGCCGTCCTCAAGGTGTATCGCGCCGTCAATCAGACCGAGCAGAGGGTTGAGGTCCGAGGATATATAGCTTTCCCCAGCCCCGATACCGATTATGAGCGGCGAGCCGTTTTTTGCGCAGTAAAGCGTATCCGGATCGTTTGCGCAGATAATGCCGAGCGCGTATGAGCCCTTGAGCAGCGGAAGCGTTTTTTTGACCGCCTCAAGCGCGTCCCCCGCATAATTCAGCTCCAGAAGCTTCGGCACCACCTCCGTATCCGTATCGCTCTCAAAGGTAACGCCGCTCATTACAAGGCTCTCTTTTAGTTCGCGGTAATTTTCTATTATGCCGTTATGCACAACCGCAAAGCTTCCGCTTACCTGCGGGTGCGCGTTGGTTTCATTTGCCGCGCCGTGCGTTGCCCAGCGCGTGTGCCCTATTCCCGGACTGCCGCTTATATCTATGCCTTTAAGCTTGTTTTCGAGATTTTTGATTTCTCCCTCGGCTTTAACAACGCGCAGTTCGCCGTTGTTCAGAACGCCTATGCCGCCGCTGTCATACCCGCGGTACTCAAGCCCCTTGAGCCCCTTTATAAGTATGCCCGTGGCATCGCTTTTGCCGACATATCCTATAATTCCGCACATAAAATCACTCC
>CAYOPQ010000011.1:9253-36674 GCA_964405895.1 uncultured Bacteroides sp.
CCCGTGGCATCGCTTTTGCCGACATATCCTATAATTCCGCACATAAAATCACTCCGTAAAAATCAGAATTCATCCTCAAATCGGTGCAGCCTTGCGGCTATAACGCTCATATCATCCTCCCTTGTGCCCTTTGCCGCCTCAAGCGCGCTTTGCAGTATGCCGTCCGCAAGCTCGGCGGCGCTCATTTCATCCGCGTTTGAAAGCAAGCGGCAGTCGGGAGCGGAAATGCCGTCGCTCGCCATAACAATCGTATCGCCGTCCCCCAGCGCCGCCGTGCGTTTTGCAAATTCAATGCTTCTCAAAATCCCTGCCGGCAGTGAGGAAAGCTCGCATTTTGTTATTTTACCGTTTTTAACTATATATGTTGCCGGCGCGCCCGCCTTATACAGCTCCACCCTGCCCGTAAAAAGATCCACGCAGGCACAGTCAAGCGTTGCAAGGCTCTCGTCGGCGGATTTCACAAGCAGCGCCGAATTTACAACTTTAAGCGAGCTGTCAAAGCCGAAGCCCGCGGCAAGCAGGCGTGAAAGCAGACCCGCGCCCATAGCGCCGTCTATAGCGGCTCTGCCGCCCTGACCCATGCCGTCGCTTATAATAAGAACGCTTCTTCCGTACCCGTCGTTTACCGTCTTTATCGTATCGCCGCAAAGCGGCCCTTCCGCGCTGTGCTGGGCAAAGCCTATTTCAAGAGAATAGCACGGCTTTTCCGTAAAGGTTATCATGGTTTCGTCCTTAAAATAGGTAACGGAGCAGCTGTCAAGATAACGGGCGCACGCCTTTGAAATCTCCTTTTGCAGCTTTTTATCCGCAAATCCCGTTTCGCGGCCGGGCGCAAGGATCTCTATGCGCGCCCTGCCGTATCTGTCCTCTATCACCGATATGCTTTTGGGATATATCTCATATTCGCTCAGCACGCGGCGTATCCTGCCCGCGGCGGCAGTATCAAAAAACTCCGCCTCATCAAACTCTTTGGCAAGATCAAACAGCATATCGGAAATGGAAAAGAACTGATCCGCAGCCACCATTCTGATCTCATTGGTTCTCTCCTTGACCAGATCCTCTGCCGAAGCCGCGCCGAGCCCTGAGAAAAACCCGGTGCGGCGGCTGTTCATCTCATCAATCTTTTCACGCACCTCGTTGACGCTTTCACTGATGTAGTTTATGGCGCTGCCGGCAAAGCGGAGCCGCATAACAAGGCTTTGGCGCAGGGAGCCGTCCGGCTCAATATTCTCTCCGCCGCGGAAGAATATGATCAACTTTTCCTTCAGCACGCCCGGCAAAAGCGAAAACAGAATACACGCAACGGCACTTTCCGCAAAATATTCTATACCCGATTCCGCCGCCACGGTAAACAGCGCGGAGGAAAGGCAGAAGGACACGGCGGAAGCAACCGTTCCGAACGGGTAGAAAAGGCACGCCAAAAGCGCAGAAAAGCCGTAAGAGCCGGTTAGGAAGAGCGATTCCTCCGCTGAAAGAGAGAGCGCAAAGCCAGTGCACAGCGCCAGCATGATCCCCAATTTATCCGAGCCGTAGCAAACCGTTACCAGCACCAACAGCACGGCGGCACACCTTGCAACGGAAAAACCGGCTATTGTTATTTCCGCAAGCCCTGTAAGTAAAAGCGACGCGGAAATGATTATACAGGTCAAATCCGAAACGGGCAGGGCGCGCAGCCTGAAGCGGTTAAAGCTGCAGCCAAGCGCCCTGTAAAAGAAGAACGCGCCCACGCCGGAAAGTATGCTCTGGGCGGCGGTTACGGCAAAATCAGCCGAAGCGCCGCCCGTTTTTATATCCACAACGATACCGGTTACCGCTGTTGCGCAAAACGGGAGCAATACGGCAAAAAAAATATTACCCCTGCAATCGGCAAGGTCAAGCGCAAGCGCGCCGAGAAAAACAATCAGCACCGCCGCCGCGCAGCGCGCGAACGCCTGCGGACGGAATATGAGATAGCCGAGCGCCGCGCCGAAGGCGGAATAAAAATAGTTTTTCCCTTTTGAAACGGGTATCAAGGAAACGGCAAACGGCGAAACGCTTTGCAAAACGGTGCTCTGCGCAAGCACGAACGCCGCCGTGAAATAGACTGCCGCCTCAATGACCGCGCGGGCTTTTTTGCCCTTTACAGCCTTTTTGATTTTACCGAGTTTCCCGCTTTTCCGCGCCGTTTTCATCTTTTTCACTTCCGTCCTTTTTTATACGGTACGAGTATATAACACAAGGGGTAAAAAAATTGTCAGAAAACGGAAACGGTTTAAAATAAGAAAAACCGCACGGCTGTGCGGTTAATAACAAAGATACATGTGTTTTTCAGGCGGCAATAAATAATTTATTCGTTGCGGGTCAAAGAATCCCCCTGCGCTTCGGGCGACGGTTCCTCGCCCTTTTTGCGGTTGCGCAGAACGATCATAAAAATCATTCCGAATACGCCGCCCACGGCGTTTGACATCATATCCGTCATGGTATCTACCAAGCCGAGGTAGCCGTATTCGCCGTTATACTTTGAAAGGTCAAACATGGCGGTTTCCTCGCCGGCTTTTGCAAGCTGAAGATTGGTGCCGTGCAGGGTGTCCATAAGGAATTCGTAAAATTCCCAGCCCACGGCAATGGAAAGTGCGAACATAAGCCCGAACATCGCGGCAAGCGTTGCGGCGCATTTGCCTTTTTTGCGCTGAATGATGCAGGCGAAATCATAGCCGAAGGACGCGCACACGAAGCCGGAAAGCACATGCATAAAAATATCGAACCACCATATTTTATCAAACATTCCCAGATAGGAGCCTATAACGATTCCGATAAAAATAATGATGTTCAGCAAGGTTTGCGAAAGCGGCGTTACCTCTTCAATAAAAGAGCCGTTTCCGAAAACCTGGAACATATCCCAAAGATGGGTGAATATAAAACAGAAAACGGATTCAAAGCCCATTACAAGGTCTCCGTTTACAAAAGAATACGCCGCGCATATCAAAAGCGCGATACGCGTTATGATCCAAAAGGCAAACTGCGCTTTCGGTATGCTTTTTGTTGGGTGTTTTTTTATTTTGTAAGCCATAATAATTCCCTTTTTTATAATGAATAATATATCTACTATATCACAATTAGGCAAAAAGTCAAATCAAAAAAATCAGAAAGCCGCCGAAACATTCAAAAATCAGAAATACCGCCTCTGCTGTATACTGCCGGGCAGAAACGTTTTGAGGCGGCAAAAATTTTCTTTGACGGCAGTTCGCGGCTTGCTGCATACATTTATAAATAATTAATAAACATTTGCCGATAAAGTTGCAAGATTGCCGCGCTTTTATTAAAATGTTCACATGAACTACTAAAAATCAGAAACGGAGATATTCATATGGAATACACTTCAAAATACAATGTCAGAACAACGATGTATCAGCAGTTCGAAAATTCTGTTAAACAGAGAGGGAGCAACCCCTGCCTTTACTACTACAACAACACCCTGAGCTGGGATGAAACCGGCGAGCTTGTAAACAGATGCGCCGCCGCGCTTGCGGCAAACGGCGTTAAAAAGGGAGACAGGGTTATCATCTGCCTGCCGAATATGCCGCAGTGCGTAGCCGCTGTATACGCCGTAAACAAGCTGGGCGCGATTGCCTCTATGCTGCACCCGCTTTCCGTAAAATCAGAGGCGGATTACACGATAAAGCTTGTGGGGGCGAAATTTGCATTTTGCTTTGATGTTTCGGAAAAAGCCTTTAAGGATAACCCGGAGCTTACGGTTATCAAATGCAAAACGGCATATTATTTCCCGAAAACGCCTTACGGCTTTATGGCAAACCTTGTTTATAAAAAGAAAATCAAGGGCAAGACCGCGCCCGCAACAAATGTTAAAAAGCTGATAGAGTGGGACGAATTTCTTAAAGAGGGCGACGAATATATCAAAGCTAACGGCGAGCCCGAAACACAAACGGATTACGCCGCTACCGCCGCGATCATGATGACGGGCGGCACAACGGGCAATCCCAAGGGCGTTATGCTCTCTTCCGAAAACATCAACAACCTTTCCTATGAGCTTGTTGATGTTGTTACAACCGTTTTGGATATGCAGATAGATCAGGATAAGGACGGTATGCTCACCGCGCTCCCCGTTTTCCACGGCTTCGGCTTTGCGCTTTGCATGCATGTTTCCATGTGCGTCGGAATGGCGCAGTCGCTCTGGCCGCAGTTTGACGCCAAAATGTGCTCCGAGGCAATCAAGAAATATCATCTTAACTATATTTTCGGCGTGCCGGATTTCTTTGAAAAGGTATATAAAGCCGGCTATCTGAGCGGAATAGATATGAGCAATATGAAGCTTATCGGCTCCGGCGGAGATGTTGTGCCTTATACGCTTACCGAAAAAATGGATAGACTGCTTAAGGAAAACGGCGCAAAATGCCATTTCGTAACCGGATACGGCTTAACGGAATGTGTAACGGTATGCACATTTACAGACCCGCTCCGTGAGGCGCCGCAGGGCTGTATAGGCATACCCACCTACAATATTGAGGCAATGACGGTTAAGCCGGGCACCACGGAGGAAGTGAAGGGCGAAGACGGCGAGCTTTGCGTCTACGGGCCTACGCTTATGCAGGGCTATTGGAATGACCCGGAGGAGACCGCGAAAATGCTTGTAAAGCACGAGGACGGCAGAGTTTGGCTCCATACGGGAGATATGTGCTTCATTGATGAAAAGGGCGATATTTATTACCGCCAGCGCCTTAAGAGGGTTTATAAGATAAGCGGCTATCTTGTTTACCCGTCCTTTATTGAGGAGACCTACCGCTCAATGGCGGAGATATATGACTGCTGCGTTATCGGCAAGGAGGACGGCGGCTCCACCATGCTCAAGCTCTTTGTTGTTAAAAACAAGAAATTTGAAAAGGACGACGAGGAACAGCTGACCGCCAAAATCAAGCACTTCGGCGAGCAGAACCTTTCCAAATGGAGCGTACCCAGAGAGATCGTTTATATCAACGAGCTGCCGCGCACCAAGGTGGGCAAGGTAGACTTCAAGGTGCTCAGTTGATTGATCCATAACAAAATTAAATTGCCCAAATCAAAACAGGCTGAAGGGGTTGAATCCTTACAGCCTGTTTTTTTGCAATACTTATTTGATTTCAGCGCCGCTTTATCGTTTAGCCGAGGCTTGCGGCTGTATATTCAGCTTTTGATTCCGTATATTTTGGCTATAACGGAATTTCTGTAATTCTTGTCCTCGGTAACCTCTTTTATTACCTTCAAAAACGGCGGTATCTCAAAGCTTTCACCCTCGCTTTTGAGCTCGATTTCCAAAAGCGCCTTATCCTGCCAGAACGGGAAAATATCCAGCTCAAAATACTTTTCACCGTAAAGCAAAAGGAAACGGCGCTTATAGAGCACCCTTTGCCCCTTAATGCTTTCCGCATACATACTGCGGCTGATACGGCTTTCCTTTTCAATCCTTTTCAGGTCTGAAATTTTTTCCTTTTGCGTTTTTATATAGACATAATCGCCGTCTTTGCCGCGCTTTCTTACCCTGAATCGTTCGCCGTTCTTTTCCACATACGCCTGCGCTATATCCACAAAATCGCACAGGCCGTAATCCAAAAGCTCTTGTTCATTCGGCCTTTCTATCAAAAACTTGCGCTCTATCTCCACGGGTTCCGGTATGCCGAGAAAAAAATCTATTTCACGCTCAAGCGCCGCCGTATCCTTTGCAATGCGCAGATGCTCATTTCCGAGCCAGCTTTTTATAATATCCGCGCTCGCTGCGCTCTGAATAAAAACAGCCGAATATTCATATTTCTGCGCATTGGTTTCGCATTTTACATCAAAAGCAAGCTCCGCCCTGCCTCTGTATTTCTCAACAAGCGCATCGGTATTTCCGAACCCGAACAACACTATCTTTTCCATTTGCTCATCTCGTTTTCTATATATTCGCAGTAAAGGCGCAGGATATCTATATCCGTTTTATCATAAACCATTCTGGCGCCCACGGAATCCTCTATTTCATTAAAGACGATACCGCCGCCGTCAAAAACAAAATCTATACCTATATAATCATACTTTACGAGCGAGGCTATTTTATATACAAGCTCCCGTTCGCTCTGATTCAGCGCATAGACGCTTGCCGTGCCGCCGAGGCAGTAATTTGCGCGGAAATCCTTTTCATTCGTTCTTAAAACAGCGCAAATGATTCTGCCGCCTATCAGCCACACGCGCAGGTCGCGCCCGAGCTGCGAGGCGGGCTTCTGGTAAACAAAGCCCTTGCGGAAATCCACCCTGCCGCTCTCAATAAGGCGGACGCCCTTTCCGCCTCTGCCGTCGGACGGCTTTTCAACAAGCGGCGGTTCGGTTTGATTGACAGGCAGTATTCTTATGCCGTTTTCCTGCATGAATTCATAGCACCGCTGCTTGTCATTTGCAAGCCGTGTAAGCCCGGCAGGGTTGAACACGCGGATTCCGCGGCGCTCAAAGCCCTGCGCAAGCTCCGCGCTGTTCGTTCTGTTAATCACAAAATCGGCAGGGCACTCAAAATCCACATTTTCCTGCTCAACAAGGCGCACGCCGAGGTGCTTTTTGAATTTTTCCACCGAAAAGGCATTGCGCCGCGCCTCTTTGCCGCTGTATATCAATATCCCGCTCAAAGCCTGCTCCTTATCTCTTCAAATATAAGCTTTGCCATATCTGTGCCGGTGCAGTTCATGATATTGATGATGTGGGCGTTGCTGTTCACCTCGCAGACAAGGCCGCCGTCCAATATATCCACCCCGCCGAAGGTCAGCCCGAGCTCTCGGCAGGCGGCAACGGCAATATCCGCTTCCTGCGCAGTCGGCGTATACGGAGTCATTGTTCCGCCGTTCGTAACATTCGCGCGAAAATCGTTTTTATTTTCGCGCCTTACCGCCCCGGCTATCCTGCCGCCCACGACCTCTATTCTTATATCATGCCCCGCAGAAGCCGCAATAAATTCCTGCAAAACAAAGGGCTTTTCTGTTATATGGCTCAAAATGTCCTCTCTGCTGCGGCAAAGGAACACCTGTTCGCCGAAGGAGCCGAAGCAGTCCTTATAGACAAGCGGAAGTCCCAAAATCTTAACAGCGCCGTCAACAAATTTTGAAAAATCGGCCCTAAAATATGTTTTCGGCGCAATAAGCGTTTTGGGCTGCCTTACAACGCTGTGCAGCGCCGTATAGGTTTTCGCTTTATCGTCGCAAAGCTCTATGCTTTTTGCGCTGTTGAAAACGGGCAGACCGCTCTTTTCAAGCCGTGCGGCGAGATTTGTGTCCTTATCCCAGAAAAGCACAAAATCCGCGCTTGGCGCCTCAAGCGAAAGCTCCAGATTGGTCCTGAGCTCCAGCAGAATACCGCACTGCCGCGCACTCGCAAGCAGATGGCTGTGCAGCGTATGATATTTTTCGCCGTTCAAAAAATGGTTGACCGCAAGTATGCCTTTCACATTTCTGCCCTTCTTGAATTATTTTTATATACTGTAGCATTTTTTATTGCTTTTTTCAATGCGCTGATATAAAATAAATATACTTAATTATCAAGATTATGAAGCGGAGGAATGTCAGATGACGGAATATACCCTTAAATACGGCTGCAACCCGAACCAAAGCCCTGCCCGCATACATATGGACGGGAAAGAGCTGCCTTTTAAAATATTAAACGGCAGCGCAGGATATATAAATCTTTTGGACGCTTTTAATTCCTGGCAGCTTGTGCGCGAGCTGAAAGAAGCCACGGGACTTGCAAGCGCCGCCTCGTTCAAGCATGTGTCCCCGGCGGGCGCCGCTGTTGCGCGCGAGCTTTCGGAAACGGAAAGAAAAGTCTGCTTTGTACCGGACGGGCTTGCGCTTTCGCCGATCGCGCAGGCATATGTAAGAGCCAGAGGCTGCGACAGGGTTTCCTCCTTCGGAGATTTCGCGGCACTTTCGGACGAGTGCGACGCTTCCGTTGCCGAATTCCTTGTAAAAGAGGTATCGGACGGTATTATCGCCCCTTCTTACACGGAAGAAGCTCTTGAAATCCTAAAAAAGAAAAGGCGCGGCAATTACCTTATTATACAAATGGATTCGGATTACACGCCGGAGGAAACGGAGACAAAGCAGGTATACGGCATTAAATTTGAGCAGAAAAGAAACAACGCAAAGCTGACGATGGCGCTTTTTGACGATATGCCCACCAAGATAAAGGACATTCCGGAGAGTGCCAAAATCGATCTGCTCATCTCTCTGATAACGCTTAAATACACACAGTCAAATTCCGTTTGCTACGCGATGGGCGGGCAGACCATAGGCGTCGGCGCGGGCCAGCAGTCAAGAATACACTGCACGCGGCTTGCCGGCAATAAGGCGGATAATTTCTGGCTGCGCACACACGAGAAGGTGACATCGCTGCCGTTTATTGACGGTATAAGGAAGTGCGACGCGGACAACGCCATTGATCTTTATATCAGCGACGAATACGAAGCGCTTTTAAAAGACGGCGTTTGGCAGAGATATTTTACGGAGAAGCCCGAGCCCTTTACAATAGACGAAAAGACCGAATGGCACATGAATATGGACAAGGTGGCTCTCGGCTCCGACGCGTTCTTCCCGTTTGAGGACAATATAGAACGCGCGGCAAGCTCCGGCGTTAAATATATAGCCCAGCCCGGCGGCTCTGTAAGAGATGGGGCGGTAATAGAATGCTGCGATGACTTGGGAATCGCAATGGCTATGACCGGAATCAGACTTTTCCACCATTAATCCTATAAATGAAAAATCAGAAAAACACAAGCCCCGCGGTTAAGTACCGCGGGGTTGTTTTCTATGCACTGCGCCGTTTATACTATGGAACCGACTGCTTTTACCTATATCCACCGCAAGGGCGTTCATGCCAAGCGTTCTGTAAGCCAGCGCGCTTGCGGGCGCAACGCCCAGCTTTTTGCAAGCGTAGTCCCACGCCGCGAAGCCAACGCTTTCCGTATCAAACAAAACGCCATCCATATCAAAAACAACAGCCTTCATTCCGAGTCCTCCCGAAATGATTATAAAGCATCTTAAGCCGCGGTGCAACAACAGCCTGCGCGCCTCTTATAATACGGCTGAAAACGCAAAAACCGCACAGCCGTGCGGTTTTCACTTTCATTAAATATAAATTTGCATTATTTTTTATGCGGGGCGCTCTGCGAAATTGCCTGTGTAGAGCTGATAATATTTGCCCTTTTGGGCAATCAGCTCATCGTGGCTGCCGCGCTCAATGATTCTGCCCTGCTCCAGTACCATGATACAATCCGAATTCTTAACGGTTGAAAGGCGGTGCGCGATAACGAAGGTTGTTCTGCCCTTCATAAGGGCGTCCATACCCTTCTGCACAAGTTCTTCCGTCCTTGTATCTATGGACGAGGTTGCCTCGTCAAGGATAAGCACGGGCGGGTCTGCAACCGCGGCTCTCGCGATTGCGATAAGCTGGCACTGACCCTGTGAAAGGTTGCCGCCGTCGCCGTCTACCATTGTATCGTAGCCATCCGGGAGACGGGTGATGAAGCCGTGCGCATTGGCAAGCTTTGCAGCCGCGATACACTCTTCATCCGTAGCGTCCGTTTTACCGTAGCGGATATTATCCATAATGGTGCCGGTAAACAGGTGCGTATCCTGCAATACGATGCCGAGCGTGCTGCGCAGAGCCGGCTTTTTAATTTTGGTTATGTTGATTCCGTCATACCTGATCTTACCGTCCTGAATATCGTAAAAGCGGTTGATAAGGTTGGTGATTGTGGTCTTGCCCGCGCCCGTGGAGCCTACGAACGCAATCTTTTGACCGGGTTCGGCGTAAAGCTTGATATCGTGAAGAACCATTTTATCATCCGTATAGCCGAAATCAACGCCGTCAAGAACGATATCGCCGTTCAGCTTCTGATAAGTTACGGTTCCGTCCGCCTTATGCGGATGCTTCCATGCCCATGTGCCTGTTCTGTGGTCCGCCTCGCTCAAGGAGCCGTCCTCATTTTCTACGGCGTTGACCATTTCAACATAGCCCTCATCTTTTTCGGGTTTCTCATCATACAAATCAAACACACGCTTTGTGCCGGCAACACCCATGATAATGGAGTTCATCTGCTGGCTCATCTGGGAGATGGGGTTATTAAAGCTCTTGTTCAAGCCCATAAAGGCAACGACCGTACCAACGGATGCTCCCGCAACATTGCCGAGAGCAAGGATCGCGCCCACGGTGGCGCATAAAACATAGCTGAGATTGCCTATATTCACATTTACGGGCATCATCATATTGGCGTATTTGTTCGCCTTATAGGAGCTGAAGCGCAGCTCTTCGTTGAGTTCATCAAAATCGGCTTTTGCCTGCTCCTCATGGCAGAATACCTTAACAACCTTCTGCCCGTCAAGCATTTCCTCGATAAAGCCGTCCACATTGCCGATTGCCTTTTGCTGCTTATCGAAATATTTTCCGGAGCGTGAGGTAAACACCTTGGTTACGGCAAGCATTGCGCACGCCATGAAGACGGTAATAAGCGCAAGCACATAATTCATAACGAACATGGCTACAAGTGAGAACAGCAAAGTTACAAACGAGTTGAGCATTTGCGGTATACTCTGGCTTATAAGCTGGCGCAGCGTATCTATATCGTTTGTATAAACGCTCATGATGTCGCCGTGCGCATGGGTGTCAAAATATTTTATAGGCAGCTTTTCCATATTGCCGAAAAGGTCGTTACGAAGCTGCTTCATCGTATCCTGCGTTACATTTACCATAATTCTGGTATAGGTGAATGACGCGATAATTCCGACAACATAAATGACAGCGACTTGTTTAAGCGCGCTGAACAGGCTGCTGAAGCCCTCCGACAGCGACAAACCGCCTGTGAGCATCGGCTCAATATATGTGTCTACAAGATCCTGTATAAATACCATTCCGTACATTTGCGAAAACGCGGAAATCAGTATACAGATTACAACAAAAAACCACGCGACTTTATTATGCGCCACCATATATTTCAGGAGGCGGCGCAGCGATTTTGCACCGTTTGTAAGATTACTTCTGTTATCCTCGTTCATCATGCGCCCTCCTTTCTTACTGCACATCGAAATCTCCGCCGCCCTGCTGGGACTCGAAGATTTCACTGTAGATTTCGTTGTTCTTCAAAAGATTTTCATGCGTATCAAAGCCGTTTATCCTGCCCTCGTCAAGCACGATGATCCTATCCGCGTCCTTAACGCTGGAAACGCGCTGGGCAATGATGATCTTTGTGGTATTCGGTATCTTGGTTCTGAACGCCTCTCTTATTTTAGCGTCTGTAGCGGTATCAACCGCGGAGGTTGAATCATCCAAAATAAGAACCTTCGGCTTTTTAAGCAGTGCGCGCGCTATGCACAGCCTCTGCTTCTGACCGCCGGAAACATTGGTGCCGCCGCGCTCAATATAGGTATTATACTTATCCGGCATACGCTCTATAAACTCGTCGGCGCAGGCCGATTTGCACGCATCAATACATTCCTCGTCCGTTGCGTTGGGGTCGCCCCATCTGAGGTTTTCAAGGATTGTGCCGGAGAACAGCACATTCTTTTGCAGCACTACGGAAACGCTGTTCCTCAGAGCCTCCGTATCATAGTTCTTAACATCGACGCCGCCGACCTTAACGCTGCCGGCGCTTGTGTCGTAGAGGCGGCATATCAGATTTACAAAGCTGCTCTTGCCGCTTCCCGTGCCGCCGATGATGCCTATGGTTTCGCCGGATTTGATATGAATATCAATATCGCTTAACGCGTTCTTATCGCTGTCCTTTACATAGGAAAAGCTTACATGGTCAAAATCTATGCTGCCGTCCTTTACCTCTTCTACGGGGTTTTCGGGATTCTGAATATCCGGCACTTCATTGAGCACCTGCGAAATACGGTGAACGCTTGCGGAGCTCATGGCAATCATAACGAAAATCATGCTGAGCATCATAAGGGACATCAAAATCTGCATGATGTATGAAAGCAGCGTTGTGAGATTACCCGTAGTCATGGTGCCTGCAACAATATAGTTTGCCGCGAGCCATGAAACGGCAATGATGCAGCCGTAAACGCACAGCATAAGCGCCGGGTTGTTCAGGGTAAGTATACCCTCCGCCTTAACGGTAAGCTTTTTAAGGATGGTTACAACCTTATCAAACTTCTTGATTTCATAGTCTTCGCGCACAAATGATTTTACAACCCGGATTGCGGAAATGTTTTCCTGTATATTGGCGTTCACTTTATCATAGGTGTTGAACATTTTTTCAAAATACTTGAGTGAAGACCTAACGATGACTGCAAGCACGCAGCCGAGCAAAATCAGCACGACAAAAAATACAAGGCTTATTTCTTTATTGATAAAGAAGCACATAAGCCAGCTGAAAATAAGCGTAAGCGGGGATCTTACGGCTATTCTGAGCGCCATCATATAAGCGTTTTGAATATTTGTAATATCCGTTGTCATACGCGTTACAAGACTTGCGGAGCTGAAGCGGTCTATATTTGAGAAAGAAAAGGTTTGCACCTTATCATATATACCCTTTCTCAGATTCGCTGCAAAGCCTGAGGACGCCCTTGCAACAAATCTGCCGCCGAACGCGCCGAAAAGAAGGCTGAGCGCCGCCATTACCAGCATTATGGCGCCGTAGATATAAACATTGGTCATATTGCTCGCCTGGATGCCCTTGTCTATTATGTAAGACATGACAAACGGCAGCAAAACTTCCATAACAACTTCCAGCGCCGTGAAAACGACTGTTAAAACAGAATCTTTTTTATAGTTTTTTACATATTTTAAAACCGTTTTCATATTGTTCTTATTCCTCCGTTTCCATATAATTTTTAAGGCTGCGCGCCATATTTTTTAAAACCGTCCTTTGAATTTTGACCACCGTATCCAGCTCGCTTTGCGAAACACCCGCAAAGAGCTCGCCCGAAACACATTCAAATTCCTTCAAAAGGCTGTTTTTTATGCGCATTGCCTTTTCGGTTGGTATAATCTTCTTTTGCCTGTTATCGCTTTCAAGTGTTTCAAGAACCAAAAAGCCCTTGCCGCAAAGACGCTTCAGCATAGCAGAAACCGAGCTTTTTGAAATATCCACGATCTGATTGAGCTCAGATACGATAATGCTGCCTTTTTGCAGAATACAAAGCAGGATAATTCCCTGCGCCGCGGTTATACCGAATTTTTCGGTTCTGGCGTCCAAATATCTATCGGTAATCGCGGAGATTTCTTTATTCAGCTTGATGATTTCCCAGTTCGTTTCGATTGATACCACCTTCTTTATAATCGTTTGCATGTTGACAATCAATCAGCAAACAAATTAAATTACATATAAAATATATAGCACAAAAATCCTTGATTTTCAAATAAAAATCGTTTATTATCTATAAAAGAATTTTATTAATATTTCAAACATCGTTAAATTATTAACACGGAGGTATCAAAGATGAACACCGTTCAGCTTGAATGCTTTATAGAAGTATCCGAAACGCTTAATTTCTCGCGGGCTGCGCAGAATCTGAAAATGACGCAGCCGGCTGTGAGCCACCAGATAAACGCCCTGGAAGCCGAGCTCGGAACAAAGCTTTTTAACCGAACCAGCAAAAGCGTGGTGCTTACAAGGGACGGCATCCGATTTATAGGCCCCGCGAACGACGCGCTTAAGATTCTGGGCACAGCCAAGGCAAGGATAAAGGAAAGCCTCACCTCCGAGGTTTTGCCGATCGGCATTGTTTGCCGGGACATTCAGATAAGCGCCGTAATACCGCCGATTTTAAAAGAAGCGGCAAAGGAGATCCCCGCCTGCCGCCCGTCCGTTAGGATTGCGCCTTTTATGACTGCTTTTTCCGTTACGGAAAACGAAACTGCCGATATTATTTTTTCCTACAAAACGGAATCGCCCGCGCAGGGGCACATCGTATTCAGAGAGCTTATGAAATGCCCTATCTGCCTTGTTTGCGCGCGGGACAGCGAGATTGCCCGGAAAGACAGCATAACAAGGGCGGAGCTCAAAACGCAGAGCCTTGCGCTTGTTTCAAGACCGCGCAGCATTGAAGAGGTTTTCAGCGTTACCTCTTCCGCCGCGGCGGAGTTACAGCAAAGCCAGATTTATTTGTGCGAAACGCTTGACTGCGCGCTGGTGCTTGCGCGGGCGGGACTTTGCGGCTGCATTGCGCCGCGAATCGGCGCAGAAAAAAGCGACACTCTGAAATATATTCCTATAACAGACGCGCCGCAGATTCCCTTTGGTATCTATTATTCAACACTGAAATCAAACCCGATATTAAAGAAATTTGTTGAGATCACCCGCGGATATTTTGGCTGCGGAAAGGCACAGCAAGCTTAAAGACGATTTTGCGGACGGTTGAATCCTTTTCCGCGCTGAGCCCCGGCATATGGGCGTCCTGCGGGTAGAGCATCAAGAAGGTGCCTTTTGTCAATATAAAATCCACACCCGTTTCGCCGCTGTAAAAAGCGATGTCCTGACCCTTTGAATACCTTTCCTCTTCAAGCGTGAGCTTTTCCAGCTTGGCAACGCGTATCCTCTCTATGCCGGAAACGATATACTGCACATCAATATATTTCCTGTGCGCCTCAAAGCGGCAGGCGCCGTCCTGCTGCTTGGTGCGGTAGGTTTGGATATTCGCGAAAACGCGCTCTCCGTCTATTTCATATTCGCCGTCCGGCAGGGACTGCGCTTCAAACCGATTTAAGAATTCCCGGCAAAATTCCAGCCGGGGCGCGCTCTCATAATATAAAGACATATTCTGCGCCTTTTCTAAAAGCATACTGCCGCCTCTTTTCTTATTATATCAGTAGTATGGGCAGAAAAAATCCGGCGGCAACAACCGTCGGATTTTCTCAACTCTTAAACTCTTGAATCGTCATTGCGGTGAATATAAGTGTCCAGCAGCTTCCAAACCGTTTTACGCTCTTCATCCGAAAGCGAAGCGATCATATCAATGATATTATCACTAATATCTTCCTTCATGGTGCCTGAAATAAAGTAATCCGCATTTACTTCAAGAATTTCGCAGATCTTGATAAAGCTTTTCATTCTGGGATAGCTTCTGCCGGTCTCAATATTTGAAATCTGGTGTTCACTGAGGCCGATGCTCTTTGCAAGCTCATTCTGATTGATGCCAAGCTGTTTCCTTCTCTGCATGATGCGCAAGCCGAGTATTGCCTGCTTATCCATTTTCTTCATAAAAACACCCCGTACATCATCTTACCACATTTTGGAATCAAATTGAATGAACTTTAATTTGAATTATGATTACAACTGAATATTCAACAAAAATTAATAAAATGTTCTAATTTTGTAGCGTAATTGTTCATTTTTTGAGGGGGTATAAGCAGGCAAATTCGGCCAAAAATCCGGCATTTTTAACAATTTTTTGCGTATATTGACTTTTATACGGCGGATTTTACAGTATAATGGACTCTCCCGTCATCTCCGCGGGCTGCTCAAGACCCATAACCTTGAGCATGGTTGGGGCAATATCGCAAAGTTTGCCGCCGCTGCGCAGCTCGCAGGGATAATTGAAAACGATAAACGGGACGGGATTGGTCGTATGCGCCGTAAACGGCTCCCCGTTTTCATCCAGCATTTTATCAGCGTTGCCGTGGTCTGCCGTAACAAACAGCACGCCGCCTGTGTCCCTGACCGCTTGCGCAAGCGAGCCCACGCAGGCGTCAACCGTTTCAACCGCCTTGACCGCAGCCGGAATGATGCCGGTGTGGCCCACCATATCGCAGTTTGCGAAATTCACGATAACGGCGTCATATTTTCCGCTTCTGACCGCGGCGTTAAGTTTCTCCGAAACCTCCGGAGCGCTCATCTCCGGCATAAGGTCAAATGTTGAGATTTTAGGCGAATCAACAAGGATCCTGTCTTCCCCCGGATACTGCTTTTCCTCGCCGCCGTTAAAGAAGAAGGTGACATGCGCGTATTTCTGCGTTTCCGCGATTCTGAGCTGCGTTTTGCCGAGGTCGGAAATATATTCCCCAAAGGTGTTTGTAAGCGTTTCGGGCGGGAAAGCGACCGAAACATTCGGCATTTCCTCATCATACTGAGTCATGCAGACATAATTCAGCGGGAAAAAGCCGTTCTTTCTCTCAAACCCGGTGAAATCCGGATCTACGAACGCCCTTGTGATCTCCCTTGCTCTGTCCGGGCGGAAATTGAAGAAAATAACGCTGTCGTTCTCTTTCACTCTGCCCTGTGCGCCGCCGATAACGGTGGGGAGAACAAATTCATCCGTGAGGTGCTTGCCGTCCTCGTCTATGGTTTCATACGATTCTCTTACCGCCTGAACAGGGTCATCCGCCTGAATGCCCTCGCCGTAAACAAACGCGGCATAAGCCTTTTCCACTCTTTCCCAGATATTATCCCTGTCCATCGCGTAAAACCTGCCGGTGACCGTGGCGATTTTGCCCACACCGATTTCCGCTGTTTTGCTTTCAAGAAGCTCCAGATCATCAGCCGCGGAGGCAGGGGGAACATCACGCCCGTCCAGTATGGCGTGGATATAAACATTTTTTACCCCGTGCTTCTTTGCCATCTCTATAAGACCGTAAAGGTGGTCCATATGGCTGTGGACGCCGCCCGGCGAAACAAGGCCGATGAGATGGAGCGCCCTCTCCTTTGCGTTTTCCATTGCGCTTACGAGCACTTCGTTTTTATAAGCCTCGCCGTCCTCAAACGCCTTTGTTATTCTTGTAAGCGGCTGATAGACGACCCTGCCGGCGCCTATATTGGTATGGCCGACCTCGCTGTTGCCCATCTGGCCGTTGGGCAGACCCACATCAAGGCCAGAAGCGCCTATATAAGTCATGGGGCATTCCGCCATGAGTTTATCCAGATTGGGCTTTTCAGCCATTGCTATGGCATTGCCGTAATCGGAATCATTTTTACCGTAACCGTCCATTATACATAACACAACCGGTTTTTTCATATATCTTCCTCCTGTAAATAGCTAAGACGAGTATATTAAAAGCCCTCAAAAGAGGGCTTTTCAATTACTTTGACGCAGCTTTGACGATAACCGAAAAATCCTGCGCTTTAAGCGACGCGCCGCCGATAAGCCCGCCGTCTACATTTTCCTTTGCAAGAAGCTCCTCCGCGTTTTTCGCGTTCATGGAGCCGCCGTACTGAACAACAAAGGCGTCCGCGGCTTCTTTGCCGTAAAGCGCTTCAATAACCTTGCGGATATAGCCGTTGACCTCATCCGCCTGCTCCGCCGTTGCCGTTTTGCCGGTGCCGATTGCCCAAACGGGCTCGTAAGCGATAATAACATTCTTCAGCTCGTCTGCCGAAACGCCCTGAAGCGCAATCTTCGTCTGCATTCCGACGACCTCAAAGGTAACGCCCTGCTCTCTCTGCTCAAGCACCTCGCCGACGCAAAGGATAACCTTGAGCCCCGCGTCAAGCGCCGCGCGCACTCTTTTATTTACCGTTTCATCTGTTTCCCCGAAATACTGCCTGCGCTCGGAGTGACCGATAATAACATACGGAACGCCCATTGCCGCAAGCATTTTTGCGGATACCTCGCCCGTAAACGCGCCGCTTTCCGCCCAATGGCAGTTTTCCGCGCCGATCATAATATTTGAGCCGTCCGCCGCCGCAAGCGCCGCGCTCAAATCAACAAACGGAGCGCAGATAATCACATCGCAGTCCGCGTCTGCAACAAGCGGCTTCATCTCGTTGATAAGCGCCGTTGTTTCGGCAGGGGTATTGTTCATTTTCCAGTTGCCGGCAATAACTGCCTTGCGAAGAGATTTATTCATAATTCAATTCCTCTTTTATATGTTTTAAATTATCCTATTTATATAAGTCTTATTCCTTATCCATAAGCGCCGCAATACCGGGAAGCTCCTTGCCCTCAAGGAATTCAAGCGAAGCGCCGCCGCCGGTGGATATATGGCTCATCTTATCGCTGAAGCCGAGCTTTGTAACTGCCGCAACGGAATCGCCGCCGCCGACAATGGAGATTGCGCCGGAATCGGCAACCGCCTTTGCAACGGCAATGGTGCCGGCTGCAAAATTATCCCACTCGGAAACGCCCATGGGACCGTTCCAGATGATGGTGCCTGCGCCCTTAATGGCGTCTGCAAAGAGCGCCTGCGTTTTGGGACCGATGTCAAGGCCCATCCAGCCATCGGGAATCTCATCGCTGTTTACAACCATAGCCTCTGTATTTTCGTCATATTCCTTGCCCACCTTGTTGTCCACGGGGATAAGGAACTTAACGCCCTTAGCCTTAGCGTCTTCCATCATCTTACCGGCGTTTTCCACCTGCTCCTCCTCAAGAAGCGATGTGCCGATTTTATGGCCGAGCGACTTCATAAAGGTATATGCCATACCGCCGCCGATTATAAGGGTATCGCACTTGTCAAGCAGATTTGTTATAACGCCGATTTTATCGGACACCTTTGCGCCGCCGAGTATTGCAACAAGCGGTCTTTTGGGGTCTGAAAGAGCGCCGCCCATGAAGGTGATTTCTTTCTGGATAAGATATCCGCAAACGGCGGGAAGATACGCGGCAACGCCCGTTGTGGAGCAATGCGCCCTGTGCGCCGTGCCGAAAGCGTCGTTTACAAAGATCTCCGCAAGTGAAGCGAGCTCCTTGGAGAAGTTCTCTTCATTCTTTGTTTCTTCTTTTCTGAAACGCACATTTTCAAGCAGCATAACCTCTCCGTCCTGAAGAGCGGCTGCCATGGCTTTTGCGTTTTCGCCTACAACAGTTTCATCCTCCGCAAGCTTAACCTCCGCGCCGAGATACTCCGAAAGCCTCTTCGCAACGGGTGCGAGGCTGAATTCAGCCTTATATTCGCCCTTGGGTCTGCCGAGGTGGGAGCAAAGAATGACCTTTGCGCCGTGCTCGGAAAGATACTTGATTGTGGGCAGAGCGGCTACGATTCTTTTATCGTTCGTGATTTCGCCGTCCTTGAGCGGAACATTGAAATCACAGCGAACAAGAACCTTTTTTCCTGCTACATCAATATCCTCTATGGTTTTTTTGTTTAATGCGTTCATAGTATTACCTCTCCATTCATAATGATTCAGTTTGCATTTTTTACGCAACTATTATAAAGTATATAATTTACAAAATCAATACATATTTTTCCACCAAAATCAAGCCGTTATTCGTCAATTTTTTGTCAAAGTCAATAAAAATCCGTATTTCGGCTCCTTGCGGTCAACGGGGAATAAAAAACGCTGTCAGTCCCCGACTTCACCGGCAGCCGGCGTTTTTACGAACCGCTCCAGTTCCTCGCCGCTCATAGGCGCCGCAAGCCATATCTTTACATAGACCGCCGCGAACGCCGCGCCTTCAAGCGGCGTTATGCCGAGCCGCGCATACTCCAGCGCGCTTTCGTACCGCGCGCCCCGCCTGATATTAACGGCAAAAACAGGGATTCCCCTGCGCTTTGCGTCAAGGCAGAAATCGGAAAAAGCAGCGCTTGCCGTATTGAGCGTACCCGAATGATAAGGCCTCAGTATAACGGCGCGCACACCGTTTTCGCACGGCGGGTATTTTTGACCGGGCGCGGCGGTTATAATCTGAATACCCGAAAATTCTTCAAACCGCGGCGCAAAGCCGAGCCCTTTCTGTTCACCCGGTTTAAAGGAAGGGTTCAGCGCCGTTTTGGAGCATGCGTATTCCGCCGCGTATTCGCCGTTTATGCAAAACAGGCCGTCGCCGCATTCCGCATGCAGGGCAAGCCTTGCCGCCGGCAGGATACGGGCGGGTTCCCCTTTATTTTTATTCGCCGCAAAGACGCCGCGAATATCATGATTTTCCAGGAAGAACGCGGCGGCGTTGAAATTTTCAAAGCCGTTTGTGTCAGCACATTCAAGAGGCTTTGCGGCGGACACGAACACCGCCGTGCAGCTTTTGCCGGCAAGCGCATACAGCACCGCAGCCGCGGAATACGCAAGCGTATCCGAACCGTGGCAGATGATTATTTTTTCCGTGCCGGAAGCATATTCCGCAAGCACAGCGCCCGTGAGCCGATTCAGATTTTCGGCGCATAGATTTTCGCTCAGCACGGTAAAGGGCGAGGAGAAGTCAAGTTCCGCTGTGCCGCCGGCGTCTTTATACGCTTTCTCCAGCCTTTTGGCGGGAGAGCAGCCGAGCGAAATCACGCCGCCGTTCACAGTGCTTGCTATTGTGCCGCCCGTAAGAATAACAGCTATCTTCATGCAAACCATCCTTTAAAGCCGATGATAGATCCGTTTTGCTTATATTATATCTCAAAGCCTGCGAATTAGGCGCAAAATTAAAAAAGCCGCCAAAACCTAAGGTTCTGGCGGAGCTGTGGTGACCCGGACGAGAATTGAACTCGTGTTACCGCCGTGAAAGGGCGGTGTCTTAACCTCTTGACCACCGGGCCGTTGGTGGCTTTAACTGGATTCGAACCAGTGACACTGCGGGTATGAACCGCATGCTCTAGCCGACTGAGCTATAAAGCCGTATGATAAAGCCGCTTACAAGCAAGGTAGATTATATTATATTAAACTGCATTTGTCAACACTTTTTTTCAAAACCCCGAAAATTCTGCCGGTATAGCACAAATGTTTGACTTTTATGCCGCCGCGTGATACAATGTTGATACTGTAATACATATATATAATTGTATACAAATTCCGAGAATCACGGCGGTGAAAGCTTTGAACACAATAAACAAAACCCAGCAGGCGGTATTGGATTATATTCAGCGCGTTATCAGCGAAAGAGGCGTCGCCCCCTCCGTAAGGGAAATCGGCGACGCCGTCGGCCTGCGCTCCACCTCCACCGTGCAGTATAATCTGAACGCGCTGGAAAAGGCGGGCTATATTGAAAGGAGCCCAAATATGAAGCGCACCATCCGTTTAACGGGCGGGCGGGCGAAATCCGTTTCCGTTCCGCTGCTCGGAACGGTTACCGCCGGCATGCCCATTCTTGCGCAGGAGCAGATAGAAGAATATATCCCCGCGGCTGTAGACGCAGGCGGAGCGTATTTTGCGCTGCATGTGCGCGGCGATTCCATGATAAATGCCCATATCCAGGACGGCGATATCATTATTGTGAAGCGCACGCCGGTTGCGAATAACGGCGATATCGTTGTGGCGCTGATAGAGGACGAGGCAACCGTGAAGCGGTTTTACAAAGAAAAGGGGCATTTTCGGCTCCAGCCGGAAAATGATAACTACGAGCCCATAATTGTTAAGGAAGCCGCGGTGCTGGGCAAGGTGGTATCGCTCATCAGGAATTACGGCTATTGATTCACACCGTTTTATATGATATAATTTTTATTAAAAGCGAAAGCTGTTGAAATCCATATTTTCGGGAGATGTTTGAATTGGCGCAATGCAGTCATGACTGTTCCTCGTGCGCGCAGAGCTGCGGGGAAAGGACGGAGCCGCAAAGCTTTTTGAAGCCTGCCAACAGGGCGTCTGAAATCAAAAATGTAATCGGCGTTGTGAGCGGCAAGGGCGGCGTTGGGAAAAGCCTTGTAACCTGCCTGCTTGCCGGCGCTTGCAGCAGAGCCGGGCTCAGCGTAGGCGTGCTGGACGCCGATATCACCGGCCCCTCCGTGCCGAAATCCTTCGGCGTTTCCGGTCGTGCTTTGCAGGACAGTGAATTTCTGCTTCCCAACATAACAAAGGGCGGCATTAAGGTTATGAGCGTAAATATGCTGCTTGAGAAGGAGGACGCCCCCGTTGTGTGGCGCGGCCCCGTTATCAGCGGAATGGTGGAGCAGTTTTGGACCGATGTGCGCTGGGGCGCGCTGGACTATCTTTTTGTTGACATGCCGCCCGGCACCGGAGATGTTGCCCTCACTGTTTTTCAGAGCCTGCCGGTCAGCGGTATTATTATCGTATCCACGCCGCAGGAGCTTGTTCAGATGATTGTGGGCAAGGCATACAATATGGCAAAGCTTATGGATGTGCCGGTTCTGGGCCTTGTGGAGAACATGAGCTTTTTTACCTGCCCGGACTGCGGCAAAAAGCACTTCATATTCGGCGAATCAAAAATAGACGAAACGGCGGCGCAGCTCGGTGTTCCGGTGCTGGCGAAGCTGCCTATAGACCCCGAAATCAACAGGCTTGTTGACAAAGGCAGGGCGGAGGACATTCAGCTTGAAGAGCTGAACGGACTTGTAAGCGCTCTGAAGAGTGAATGAACGCCGGGGTTTATTGTTCAGGATAATCAATAGCTGTATTAAGAAAGGGTGTTCGGTATGGCAAAAAGAGAAAATTATATTTCGTGGGACGAATATTTTATGGGCGTTGCCCTGCTTTCGGCAATGCGCAGCAAGGACCCGAATACGCAGGTGGGCGCCTGCATCGTGAACGACGACAACAGAATCGTAAGCGTTGGGTATAACGGGTTCCCGCGCGGCTGCTCGGACGAGGATTTCCCGTGGGAGCGCAGCGGCGACAACCAGAACGATACCAAATATCCGTTTGTCTGCCATGCCGAATTGAATGCGATTTTAAATTCAAACGGAATAGGCGTTAAAGGCTCAAGGATATATGTTGCGCTTTTCCCCTGCAACGAATGTGCCAAAGCCATCATTCAGGCGGGGATTAAGGAAATCATTTACATAAGCGATAAATACCGAGATACCGACAATAACCGCGCCAGCAAACGGATGCTTGCCGCCGCCGGCGTTAAGCTTACGGAATTTAAAAGCACGAAAAAACTTGAAATAGATTTTGAAGCGGAGAAAATTTGATTTGGAACTTGATATTTATGATTTTGACAAAACGCTTGTGCCGTTTGACAGCGGCTCGCTGTTTATAGGATACTGCGTTATCCACTACCCGTGGATAATCGTGACCGCGCCGCTCATAATAGTAGGGCTGATGCTTGCCGCGTTTAAAATAATAAGCTTTACCTCGTTTAAAAGGCTCTGCTTTATTTTTACGCCGATGATACCGCTTGAAAAAGCCGTTAAAGGGTTTTGGGACAGACATGAAAAGCAGATTTTTCCCTGGTTTTTTGAAAGGCAGCGCCCGTGTGTGATTATCAGCGCGAGCCCTGATTTTCTGCTGAATGAAATTGCAAAGAGAGCGGGCTTTGATTACCTTATATGCACGCGCCACAGTGAAAAAACCGGCTCTATAATCGGCGAAAACTGCCGCGGGCAGGAAAAAGTGCGCCGCCTGTATGCGCAATTTGACAAAGATGAAATCAAGATCGTTGATGTTTATTCCGATTCCTACAGGCATGACAAATATATATTCTCGCTTGCCCAAGGGAAATGCTACCATATAGAAAACGGACGGCGCGTTGAATTTAAATATTCGCAAAAATACAAGGACTGATATATAATGAAAGAAAAGAGGAACACTGCCGCTCTTGCCGTTATACTTATCTGTGTGCTTGCAGCGCTCATTGCGGCAGGAGCGTTTTATTATAAAAATGTATATATTCCCGGCATTGAAGATGCGGCGCAGGAAAACACAAGCTACAGCGCCGGCACGACTACGCCGCAAAAGACCGGTCAGAGAGAGCTGATTGCGGAAAACGGCGATGTGGCTGTTTACAGGGACGGCGATTACATCATTGTTTCAGACGGCGGCACGGAAGCCGAATTTTCAAACTGGAACGAGGATTTCGGCGTTACCGATACGGAGATCTACCTGACAGATTTTGACGACGACGGAACAGGCGATATCATTATCATTGACGATGAAGGCGAGGATGAGACCTCCTCTCTGCGCCTGTACGGGCTCTATATTCTTTGCTCTGAGGAGGACGGGGACGGTTACGCTGTTTACTACACCAATGCCGACAGCTGGCAGAGCTATTTCAACGGCATCGTGACCTGCTATCTTAACCAGCCAGAAGCGTATCCCGGTATATTGCAGTTTGTTATGGAGCTCAACGGCGTAGATGTGCAGTACGACACGGAAACGGGGCTTGCCGTCTCCGACCGCACTTATTACACAAGCGTTCTGACTGATGAGGACGGCAATTATGTTGAAATGAGCACCATCCGCCTGAGTCCGGCTTTCATCAGCTATAATGAGGAAACGCAGTCGGTTGAAACGCAGATCCATGTTTATGCCGTATATGAAAATTCCGAGGAACAGGACATAGGCATTATAACGGGCGGCATAACTGTTAATGATGCGGCGCTTTCCATATCGAGCGAAAGCGTATCGTTTGAAGTGAACGAGGAGCTTGCCGTGAGCGCGCCCGAATCATAAAACAAATCTTAATTTTTTATAAAATGGGTATCATAATAAAGCATAATCGTTGAATTTTTAACAATCTTATGATATAATTCGCATATTATCTGCAAAGGAGCGGCGTAAATGAGCGTCATAATAACGGCGGATTCCACATGCGATCTGCCCCAAAGCATAATTGAAGAACGGAATATAACCATAACGCCGCTTTCCATACTGCTCGGCAGTGAATCCTATCTTGACGGTGTGGAAATAACGAGGGACGATATTTACAAGCATGTTTCCGAAACAGGCGAAATGCCCAAAACAGCCGCCGTGCCGCCTGCCGTGTATTACGACATCTTCAGCAACGCGCAAAAGCAGGGCAACAGCGTTGTGCACATCAGCCTTTCGGGAGCGATCTCATCAAGCTACCAAAACGCGGTTACCGCTGCGAGTGATTTTGACAATGTGTATGTTGTTGATTCCAAAAACCTCTGCGCGGGCATGGGGCTGCTTGTTCTGAAGGCGTGTGATTTAAGAGACAGCGGCTTTGAGGCGAAAAAGATTTATAACCGAATCCTTGCCCTTATACCCAAAGTGCACTCCACCTTTGTGCTGGACAATCTGGTTTACCTTCACAAGGGCGGCAGATGCAGCTCCGTTGCCAAATTCGGCGCAAATGTGCTTGGCATAAAGCCCATTATCGGCGTTGACCCCAAAGACGGCACAATGGATGTGGTCAAAAAATTCCGCGGCAAAATAAACACTGTTTACAAGCAGTATGTAGACGATGTATTTGAGGACGCGGCAAAAATGGATACCGACAGAATCATAATTGCCGATTCCGGCGAGGTGCCGGGAGAGATTATTGCCTTTGCCAAGGGCGTTGCAACCGGCAAGGCGGATTTTAAAGAGATTCTGACAGCGGACGCCGGCTGCACAATATCCTCCCACTGCGGGCCCAAAACCTTTGCCGTGTTTTATATGAGTAAATAAAAACCAGCGACCGAGCGGCGCGGTTCCAACAGAAACAACAACAGTCCTCTTTACAGGGGACTGTTTTTATGCCCCTAAAACCGCCGGTGCCTGAGCTTAACAGCCTGAATATGCGAAACGCCCGGCTGCCGGTTTTTAGGGCAAAATTAATAAAAGGTTAAAATTAACCGTATTGAACGGTGCTGTATATTGTTGTATAATAATTTTGAGAAAGGCGGTGAACAGCTTGAGCCTGAAAAAGGATATTCTGACAAGGCTGCGCGAGAGCGACGGCTATATAAGCGGAGAAAGCCTTGCAAAGTCCTTAGGCAAGAGCCGCGCCGCCGTCTGGAAAGCCGTAAACGCGCTCAGAAGCGAGGGGTACCCGGTTGAAGCGCATACCAAAAGCGGGTATCGCCTTGCCGAAAACGGCGATGTGCTCAACGCCGAGGAAATACAGCGCTGCTGTAAAGAAAAGATAAAGGTATTTTATCTGGAGAGCGTGGATTCCACAAACAGCTATGCGAAAAAGCTTATAGCGGACGGTGAAACAAGCACCTTTCTGGTTGCCGCGGCGCACCAAACCGCCGGCAGGGGCAGGCAGGGCAAGGCGTTTTATTCGCCCAAGGGAACGGGGATATACATGAGCCTTGTGATTCACCCCGGCAAGCCGCTGCAGGACGCCGTTACAATCACAACTGCGGCTGCCGCTGCCGTTTGCAGGGCGCTGGAGTCCCTTACGCAGAAGCATTTGGGAATCAAATGGGTAAACGACATTTATCTTGACGGCAAAAAAATATGCGGAATATTGACCGAGGCGGTCACGGATTTTGAAAGCGCCACCGTATCCTCCGTTATCATAGGCGTAGGAATCAATATAAGCACCTCAGACTTTCCCGCGGATGTGGAAAACGGCGGCTGTCTGGGCGGAAACGCGGGCAGAGCCGAGCTTGCGGGCGCGGTCTGCGCAGAGCTGCTGAAAGCGGCGGAGGGCGCGGATTACATGGAGTATTACAGAAAGCGCAGCATCGTTATAGGCAAAGAGATCAAATACACGCAAAACGGCGTTTCGCACGAGGCGAGAGCCGTGGGCGTGGACAATTACGGCGGACTGGAGATCATCACACCCGGCGGAGAGCGAAAAACGCTTCGCAGCGGAGAGATCAGTATAAGGCAACTATGAGAAAAAAATTACACTTTAAACAGATAAGCTTAAAATCAAAAAAAACACGGATTTTCCTGACCTCATCAGCCCTGCTTATAATTGCCGTGCTTTGCGCGGCGGCCATACTTTCCGCCCGCGCCGGCACGGGCAAGCCCGTTCTTTTTGATACGGACGCGGATTATGTGGAGGGAATAGATGTATCCAGTCACAACGGGGAAATTGACTGGGAAGCCGTTGCCGAAGCAACGGATTTTGCGGTAATCCGGGCAGGCTACAGAGGCTACGGCACGGGGCTGATTGTGGAGGACACGCTTTTTGCGCAAAACCTGAGCGACGCAACACAAGCCGGCATACCCGTAGGCGTTTATTTTTATTCGCAGGCCATCACGGCTGACGAGGCGCGCGAGGAAGCGCGCTTTGTGCTTGAGCTTCTTGACGGGTACAGTATAGACCTGCCTGTTTTTATAGATTTTGAATACGCGCACGACGATGACGGGGAGCTTACCGGCAGGCTTTACGAGGCGTCCCTCTCCTCCTCTGAAGCGGCGGAAATCATAAACGCCTTTTGCGAGGTGATCATACAAGACGGCAGATACGCGGGGGTTTATTCCTCCTCATCCATGTTCAACCTGCGCGTGAGCACATCTCAGCTGAATGAGGATCTGTATATTTGGGTTGCCGATTATAACGGCACGGTTTCCTATCTTGGGTCTTACGACATATGGCAGTATACAAAAAGCGGCTCGTGTGACGGCGTAAACAGCAAAAGCGTTGACCTGAATTATTGGTTTGTCAGCAGCTGAACCGCATATCCCGAATGACTTTAACAAGAAATTCCGGAGCTTTATATATAACAAAAACCGCACGGCTGCGCGGTTTCAGGCTGTCGATAAAGTCGTCCGGAACGCGCAGAAGTTAATGCTTTTTTGTTAAGCAAAAATATATAACGACTATCGCTAAATTGTTTTAAATAAAGTGAATTTTAATCTATTTATTTACAATAAAAGTTAAAAACCGCACAGCCGTGCGGTTTTTTTATATCTGCTTTTCCATAACATCATAGCATAAGTAATCCTTATCTCTCGTGGTTATGATATTAAATTTTATCTCTTTATACCCTCTTTTCAGAT
>CAYOPQ010000012.1:0-33714 GCA_964405895.1 uncultured Bacteroides sp.
GGCATTGTTGAATCATTCGTTATATTTTTTGTGCGAAGGTTTAGCCGTTGATCTGCTTTGCGATTTCCTCTGCAAAATTTTCCTGGCGTTTTTCAAGGCCTTCGCCTCTTGTCATACGGATAAAGCTGTTGATTTTGATTTCTGTGCCGAGCGTTTTGGCAACGGAATCAACATAACCCTTGACATTGCCGTCATAAAGGTCTCCGCGGACAAACTCCTGGTCTACAAGGCAGTTTTCCTTGTAATATTTACCCATTTTGCCCTCTGCGATTTTGGCAAGAACAGCCTCCGGCTTGGAAGCCATTTTGGGATCTTCCTTCATTTGAGAAGCAAGAATGCTCTTTTCATGCTCTATAACATCCGCCGGAACAGAATCCTTATCCAGATAAGCGGGGCTCATAGCGGCAATCTGCATAGCAACATTTTTGCCCATATCGGCAAATTCGGCAGCAGCGGCTTTTGCCTCGTCCGCCACATCAAAGCCTACCATAACGCCTACGGAGCCGCCGGCGTGAACATAGGTGGCAAGCACGCCTTCCATTACCTCAAAGCGGCGGATCTTCATATTCTCGCCGATAGCGAGGATAAGATCGTTGAGCGTATCGGCAACCGTTCTTCCGGTTCCCATATACTCCGCTGCGGAAAGCTCCTCAACGGTGCTTACGCCCTCAGCTATAATGGTTTTTGCGCAATCTGTTACAAAATCAACAAATTTCTCGTTTTTGGCAACGAAATCCGTTTCCGAATTTACTTCGATAACAACGCCCTTTTTGGCTGCTGCATCCGCATAGGAAAGGACAACGCCCTCCGCTGCGATTCTTGCGGCCTTTTTCTGAGCAGCGGCAAGACCTCTCTCTCTGAGATAGTCAACTGCCTTATCCATATCTCCGTCAGCCTCAGTGAGCGCCTTTTTGCACTCCATCATGCCAACGCCTGTTTTTTCACGAAGGGTCTTTACATCCTGAGCTGTAAAATTCATTATAATTCCTCCAAGCTATATCAATTCAGTAATAATCGGATTATTCGGCGTCATCAGCCGCGGGAGCTTCCTCTGCTGCCGGAGCCTCAGCCTCAGCCTCCTCGGACGGCTCGGCAACATCGCTGCCGTCTCTGCCCTCTATAACTGCGGAAGCCATAGCGCCCGCAATAAGCTTTACGGCGCGGATAGCGTCGTCATTTCCGGGGATAACATAATCTATTTCATCGGGGTCGCAGTTTGTATCAACGATGGCGACGATGGTAAGGCCGAGCTTCATAGCCTCTGATACGGCGATGCGCTCCTTGCGGGGATCGACGATAAACATAGCGTCCGGCACTTTATCCATCTCCGTAATACCGCCGAGATATTTTTCAAGCTTTTCGATCTGGAGCTCAAGACCGGCAGCCTCTTTCTTTGTAAGAAGATCGAAAGTGCCGTCCTCCCTCATTTTCTTGAGCTGAGCAAGGCGGGCAACACGGCCGCGGATGGTTTTGAAGTTTGTAAGCATACCGCCGAGCCATCTGGCGTTTACATAAGGCATTGCGCAGCGTTCAGCCTCTTCCTTGATGGATTCCTGAGCCTGCTTCTTTGTGCCTACAAAAATTATGGAACCGCCCTCAGCAGCAAGATCGCGGACATACATATAAGCCTCGTCCAGCTTCTTTACTGTTTTCTGAAGATCAATGATGTAAATACCGTTGCGCTCCGTAAAGATATACGGCGCCATTTTGGGATTCCATCTTCTTGTTTGGTGACCGAAATGAACGCCGGCCTCCAAAAGCTGTTTCATAGAAACTACATTTGCCATTATTATATTCCTCCTTTTGGTTATTCCGCCGCCGCACCTATGGCAACGCGCCCGAATGAACACCGCGGACGCAGGCGCTGCGTGTGGATTGCACGAACCATATGTTCCGTGCTGAAACATTTTACCATAAGAGGCATATAAAATCAAGAAAAATTTTAACGATTTTTATTTTTTAAGCGGAGCGCGCGCAATCGTTTATTTTATCTTTACGGTACGGTAAAATCGTTGAAGCGCGCAGGGCGATTTTATATATACAAATCGCGGATTTGGCGGCGCGCAAGAAGCTCCTCCGAGCAGTCGAGCGGCGCAAGCTCAACCCTGTCATACCGCCTTTCAAGAGCGGTTTTGATAAGCATATCCGCAAAATCCGGATTTTTGGGGAGCACCGGTCCGTGGCAGTAGGTGCAGAAGGTATTTTTATACCGCGCGCCCTCCGTTTTATCCGCGCCGTTATTGCCGCAGCCCTTTATTACCCTGCCCAGGGGCTCCGCGCCGCTGCCGAGAAATGTGCGCCCCGAATGGTTTTCAAAGCCGATCACCCTTATTTTTTCCGCGGTTTTAAACTCATAATTTCCGATAAGCCGCTTTTCACCCGCGCAGGTATAAAAATCAAGGATGCCCGTAAAATCAAGGCGTTCCCCCGCCGCTGTTTCATAAAAGCACCCAAGCAGCTGGTATCCGCCGCACACGGCGAGCACCACGGCGCCGCTTTGGACGGCGTTATCAAGCGCCGCGCATTTTTGGGGCGTAAGATCGGAGAGGACAAGCTTTTGCTCCCTATCCTGCCCTCCGCCGATAAATATGAGATCATACGAGGAAAGCGCAAAATCCCTGCCTGAAGCAAAAGCGGTTACGGCGCAGTCTATGCCGCGCCACTCACACCGCTTTTTAAGGCACAGGATATTCCCGGAATCGCCGTAAAGATTGAGCAGGTCGGGATAGAGATGCGCTATATTCAGCTTCACTTCCAAAACTCCTTTTTGCCTGTTTTCCGCGCGAAATACGGGCGCAGCGCCATCATTGCCGTATATGTGGGAATGATAACGGTGTCCGGCTCGGACGCCAGCTTTTTAAACTCTTCGTAGCTTTTTATTATTTTCGCCTTGATTCCGGCGTATTTCAGGCGCAGCGCCATATCTCCCGAACGGACGCCGAACGCATAGACATTTTCAACATTGTCGCTTATATTGATCTGCGCGTCCCATATCCAGGAAACATCCTTGCCGTCCGCGTCGTTATCGTTGAGCACAAAGATGAGATTATGCACATCCAGGGATTGGATATAATTTACCGTTTGCGTAAAGCCCGCGGGGTTCTTGACGAGCAGCATACGCACATTGCCGAATTTTTCCATTCTTCCGAATGCTCCGCCGAACGCGGACAAGGCGTTTTCCACATCGCCGAGCTCCACTCCGAATTCACACAGAGCGGCAGCGGCGGCAAGGGCATTGTAAATATTGTAAATGCCGCCGATATTTACGGAAAACAGCGCCGCTTTTCCGCGAAAAACAGCGAAAAACGACGAAGCGTCGGGATTCGGCAAAAAAATCTCCTCCGCAGAATAATCGGGTGCTTCCCTTTCATATCCGCAGGACGGGCAGTAAAAGCCGCCGAGCTGGCTGTATGTTCTGAACGAATATTCATACGCGCCGCCGCAGAACGGGCAGAATTCGCTTTCGCCCCTGCCGCCCAGCGACAGCTGCCTGCTTATGCCGTACGACACATACGGATGCCCGAGCCGGCTGAGGCTGAAGGAAAGAGGATCGTCCGCATTCAAAACAAGAAGCGCGTTTTTCATATTCTGCACGCTCTTCTTAATGACATTCAAGGTTGAATTGACTTCGCCGTATCTGTCAAGCTGGTCGCGGAAGATATTGGTTACCACAAGTATTTCGGCATTAATATACAGGCTTATTTTTCCGAGCGCGTTTTCGTCACATTCAAGAACGGCACAGCCGTATCTGCATCTGCCGGAAAGATTGCAGTTGGCGATAAACGCCGCCGTCACCCCCGTTATGAGGTTGGCGCCCGAACGGTTTGAAAAGCACGGAACGCCGGCTTTTTTGAGCGCGGCTTCTATCATGGCGCATGTAGTGGTTTTGCCGTTCGTGCCGGTCACGGCTATGATCTTCACGCCCTGCGAAAGGCGGCGCAATATATCTTTTTTAAGGAAGACAGCCAATTTCCCGGGAAATGCGGTTGCTCCCCTGCCGATGAGGCGCAGAACGGCTTCCGAAAGCTTGGCTAGCGCTATAATAAAAGGTATAATCATAATAAATTATATTGAATTAAAAATTTATTATGATAAAATATTTAAGGAAAGGGAGCGATAGAATTGCTGGAGGAAATCATAAAAGCGGTTCGCGGCGCGCAGAAAATATATCTTGACGCACGCGGAGAATTCGGAATAAAAACAAAAAGCTCCGACGCCGACCTTGTTACCAAATACGACGCCGAAATACAGGAATATCTTTTCGGCGAGCTGAAAAAAATCGTGCCCGGCTGTTCGTTTTTGGCGGAGGAGGGCGAGGGCTGCAAGGCGCTTACCGACGGCTATTGCTTTATCATTGACCCCATAGACGGGACCACGAATTTCATTAAGGGTTACGGGCACAGCGCCGTTTCGGTGGGACTTGCCAAGGACGGGGAACTGATTGCCGGCGTAGTGCTTGACCCCGACCTTGACAACCTGTTTTACGCCGAAAAGGGCAAGGGGGCTTATCTGAACGGCAAAAGGATATACGCCTCTGACTGCGCGCTTAAAGACAGCCTGGTGCTTTTCGGCACCTGCCCGTATGAGCGCGAGCTTGCCGAAAAGACCTTTGCGCTTACAAAAGAGATTTTTTACAACTGCCTTGAGGTTCGCCGCTCCGGCTCAGCCGCGCTTGACATCTGCTATGTTGCCTGCGGCAAGGCAGACCTTTATTATGAGCTTATTCTGCGCCCGTGGGATATTGCGGCCGCCTGCGTTATTCTGGAGGAAGCCAGCGGGATTTATATGACGGCGGAGGGTGAGGAAGCGAACCCCGCCGCAACGCAGTCCTTCGTATGCTCCGGCGGCAAAAATCTGGAAGAATTTTTCAATATTGCAAATGGAATATTACAGCCTTAACAGATACCTGAGAGACAGATTCGGCTGCAAGGTATATAAAATAAGCATAAACGGGGGCTTTACCTGCCCGAACAGGGACGGCACGATAGACACGCGCGGATGTATCTTCTGCTCCGCCGGCGGCAGCGGTGACTTTGCCGAAAGCGCGCGGCTGACCGTAACCGAGCAGATAGAGGCGGGAAAAGAAAGGGTCAAAAAGAAGATAAAAAGCGGAAAATATATCGCGTACTTTCAAGCCTTTACAAACACCTACGCGCCGGCAGACGAGCTGAGGAAAAAATTTACCGAGGCGATAAACCACCCGGATATTGTAATGCTTTCCATCGCCACGCGCCCGGACTGCCTGCCGGAGGATGTAATCGGCCTATTGAAAGAGCTGAACGCAATTAAGCCTGTTTCCGTAGAGCTCGGACTCCAGACCGCAAACGAAAAAAGCGCCGAATACATTCGCAGGGGATACGGACTTTCCTGCTACGACAGCGCGGTTTCGCGCCTGAAGGCGGCGGGGCTCAATGTGGTTTGCCACATCATTTTAGGGCTTCCCGGCGAAAGCAAAAGCGATATGCTGAAAAGTGTTGACTACGCCTGCAAAAGCGGTATTGACGGCATAAAGTTACAGCTTTTGCACATTTTAAGGGGAACAGACCTGGCGGCGGATTACGAGGCGGGAAAATTCCGCGCGCTCACCCTTGAGGAATACCTTGATATTATAAAGAGCTGCGTTGAAAGGATACCAGAAAACATTGTTATCCACCGCCTGACGGGCGACGGAGCTAAAAAAGATCTGATCGCGCCGCTTTGGAGCGCGGACAAAAAAAGAGTGTTGAACGCCATTTCAAAGCTGTAACAAAAAAGCACCTGTTCGGATGCATACGGACCGAACGGGTGCTTTTCTATTTGATATTCTGTTTATTCATAAAATCCGATTTCTTTGATTACCGGGGTGCTTCTGCTTTGGCGGATAACAACTCTTGCGCCCGCGCATTTTTTACCGCGCAGCCTTACGATTTTGAGAGAGCCGATAATCGTGCCCGAATACGCGCGGACATATCTGCCGTTTGATTTTTTCAGATAAATATCAAACTTTTCCACGCGCTGCGAATATCTTATATCCTCTTTGAGCACAGCGTATTTCAATTTCTTTTCGCTGTTGAATGTAAAATCCAAAACGCCGTCCGTTTCCTTGAGCATACCGAATTTCTGCACGATAACGGGCTTTGAATACAGCTCGCTGATTTTTTTGCCCAAAGAGCGCAGAGCCGCCGCTTCCTTTAAATGGATTCTGCCGTCGTCGCCGGGCGGAACATTCAGCAAAAGCGTGCAGTTGTTCCCCACCGAGCGGATATAAATATCAAAAAGCTTTTTCGGGCTTTTTACGGTATGATTCGTTTTGGGCGAATAGAACCAGCCCCTGCGTATGGAAACATCAACCTCCGCCGGATACCAGCAAAGCCCCTGGCAGCTTTTAAGAAGCTCGCGGCTGCCGAGATCCTCGTCCGCCGAGGTGCGCCTTTGCATATCCCTTGCCTGCGCGGCGCTTTTCTGACTGTTATCGGCAGTCATTTCCGCTGTTCTGAGATATTCGGGAACAACCGAGAATTCGGATTTACGCGTTTTTCCGCCCTCGTTGCCCACCCATCTTATATCGGGGCCGCAGACGGCTATATTGGCGCCGGGCTGTAATGCTCTTATCAGCGCATAATACCGATTCCAATCATATTCAAAAGCCGCGGCGTTGGCGCCCTTCGCGCCGTCAAACCAGACCTCGGCTATTTCTCCGTAACCCGTCAAAAGCTCCGTAAGCTGGTTGCAAAAGAAATCGTTATAATCGGGAGTGCCGTAGGTCGGCTCGTGCATATCCCACGGGGAGAGATACACGCCGAAATCGATACCCGCTCTGTGACATGCATCGGAAACCATTTTTACAATATCCCCCTTAAAATCCGTATATTTGACGGAAAAGGAGGTATATGCGCTCGGCCAGAGGCAGAACCCGTCGTGATGCTTGCAGGTGAGGATGATACCCGCCGCGCCTGAAGAAACGGCGCATTTCACCCATTGGTCGGCGTTGATTTTTTTGATTGTGAAATCAGACGCTTTTTCGTTGCCGGCGCCCCATTCCCTGCGCGTTGCGGTGTTCATACCGAAGTGCATAAAGAGATAAAACGGTTTTTCGGAGAGCGCAAACTGATTTTTTGAAGGCTTTACCGAAATAAGCCTTTCCACCTCCGGCGAATTGAGCGGCACGCCGTTATTGCCGTTTATCCAGGTATTCTCAAAAGGATTTTTCAATTTTTCCTTCCTCTGTTCAGCGCGGTGATAAATTCATCCTTGTCATTTAAATTCCAAACGCATTTGAACCAACAGTAACGCAGGAACTCACCGAAGGTCATATAGAAGGTCTGCTCTCTGTCTTCATCCACCTCGTCAAAGGTTTTGGAAACGATAAAACCGTCGGAATTCGAGACCTCAACTGCCGAAAGCACTGCGATATCCTTATCCACGGGCAAGATGACGGCGCTCTTTCCCCTGATGTCAATTTCGGTTATATAGAAGCAGAGACCTTTTGCGATATTATCCTTGCCGTCCGTATGGCTGTGCGTCGCCTCAAAGCCGAGCTTGCCGTGCTTTACGAATGCAACATCTCTGAGATCCGGCAGATCCCAGCCGGCAAACGGCTCTGTTGCACTGAGCACTCTGCGGGTGACGATCTCGCCGTCAACATCAAATTTGACGGTCTTATCCTCTGTTAAGGAAGCGCAGAGCAGGCAGAGCTTATCCGCGTTTCCGGATAAACGGACGGTCTGACCCTGCATGATACATGCGTTATCGTCTGTTTGCGATATAGCAAAGCTGACGCCGTTGGCGGTTATACGCTCCGGTATAAGCTCGCGCGGAACCGTCATATCAAAATCGCCTGCATTACTGCCGTTTGAGGTAATGATATTTCTGTCAAGCTCAAGATTTGCGCATACGGATACCGGCTTTTGGGCTTTCACGGCGCTTTCCTTGAGCCTGAGCGCAAAGCTGCGTATCTGATACGGCGCAAACGAGGTTACAAGACTTCCGTTTTCAACTACAGCCTCGCCCAGCGGCTCCTCGCTTGCATAGAGCTCCCTTGCGCTTTCAACGCCGTCGCCCAGCGTAAGCGTAAAGCGTTCCACGCGCTTGCCCGCGCCCTCATTGAGGCGGACAACAATTTCATCGCCCTCCTCCGCTTTTTTAACGGCGCGTATAATGACATCGTTTGTGGAAACGCCGCCGAAGCTGTAAGAGGTTCCGAGCTGGCCTGCGTGCTTTGAGCATTTGAAAGCCGTTAACGGCTGAACAAATTTGCGCGCTTCAAGCTGCGTGGCGGAAAGCTCCCCGCCGGCATGGCTGAATATCGCGAACGAATATCTGTTTAAGCCTATGTCCATCATGGACTGCATGGAATCTATTCTGTAATTCTTGCGCGGCGTATGCAAAACGGTGAGGCGCAGCGTATTGTCGCTGAACTTATCCCAGCCGTATTTGCATTCGCTGATAACGGATACGCCGTATTCGCCGCTTTCATCGGTTATATCCGCCCATTTCTGAGCCGGCACCTCAAAGAGCTTTTCGTTCATATTATCTCTTTTGATAACGCCGAGCCCTAAATCAAAGGTTGCCTGCTTATTGGAACAGGTAAAGGAAAATCTGTGTTTTGCCATTGTGCACAGGCTCTGCCACTCTATTTCGGAATAGACCTCCACGCATTTGCCGCCGCTTGTAAGCGCAATATAATATGTAAAGCGGGAACGGTTCTTATCCTGCTGAACAACCTTAAAAGCCGCTCTGGCGGGGCCGTTTTCCTGTATGGAAACGCTGACAAGGCGGGGGATTCTGTCCGCCTCCTTATTTGCCTCTTTAAAATTCATTTCCCAAGCTGGCCAATCCTTTGAGCCGGTATATTTGAAGAGTCCCAAAATAACGGGCTCCTTGAGCAATTCCTTTTCGCCCAAGGTTTTATCCAGAATTGAAGTGATATTGCCCATTTTATTGATGGTTACAATATATTTTTCGTTTTCAACAACATTTTCGGTATCTATTTTAAGGTCGGATTCAAGGCGGCAGGGTATTTCGCTCGCACGCACATCGTAAATGCGGCTGCCGAGACTTTTTACATCGGCGATAAACAATATCTCCTTAACACCGTTCTTCTCTGAATTGACCTGACTTTTCACCTCTTTGCCGTTATCGTCGAACACACGGACATACTGGGTCTTGACCCCGCCCAAGTAAATCGTTACGGCGGACGACACATCCGCCTCAACCGGATTCGAAACCATAACCGGTATACCCTCGCAGAAATCCGTTTTCATAACGGACGCTATGCCGAGCGAGGCTGATTCCAGCTCCGAGGTAAACTGATTTGCGGAAAGGGCAAGATCGTTCCAGCTGCGGCGGTAAACGCGCTGAACGCTTGTGCCCGGCATATCATCGTGGAACTGGTGGGCGATGGCGCGTTTCCATGCCCTTGTCAAAACGGGCTTATTATAATCCGCCGCGCCGAAGTATTCCGCCTCAACGCCGGCGAGCTCCGCTATATTGCCAAGCTCCTCACAGCGCCTGTTCCATCTTTTGCCCACCGCTCTTGAGGTGTAGCCGCCGACGCCGTGATTCTGCATAACAAGCTCTGTTTTCCATTCCGGAAGCTTGCTTTTCTGCTCGTCTGTAAGCTTATTTTCCATATCGCGGAAAATCTCGTCCGCCTCGGCAACATAAACCTCTATATCGCTGTTTTCGTTTTCCTCCGCTTCCTTTTCTACAAAGGCAACGGATTTTTCGCTCGGCGCGCCGCCGCGGTCGCCTATGCCGTGGAAAATATAAGTCCAGTCCAGATCATACTTTTCATTTTCCTCAAGCTTCTTTTTAACAAAATCCCAATGGCGAAGCTGCGTGAGGGTGAAATAATAATCGTGCGGATTCACATTGGCGTAGACATAATTGCCGTCCGCGCCGTACCATTTTCCGAGATCAAAGGGTACTCCGTACGCGCTGCCCCACGGAAGCTTTTGGCTAGTGAAGCCAAGCAGGTTTGAATGCCGCGCGATGGACGGAAGCGCCCAGCCGAAGCCGAAGCAGTCCGGCAGGAAAATATCTACGCTGCGCTTGCCGAAGGTTTTGTCAAAATAGGAATTGCCGATCAGAATGTTTCTGAACAGCGCTTCGGGAGACGGAATATTGGTATCTCCGTTTTCAAATGCGGAGCCGCATACATTCCACCTGCCGGTTTTCACATATTGTTTCATTTCCTCAAACAGCTCGGGATAATATTCCTGCATAAGCTCATAGCGGTACGAGCCCTCAAAGTTGAACTTATATGTTTTATACTTTTTCAGGAGCTTGAAATTATCAACAAGCGTGTTGTATATGTATTCGGAAACGGTTTTTTCAAAATCCCAGCTCCACACCGTGTCAAGATGAGCTGTTGCAACTGTATAAATTTTCTTTTTATTGCTCATGGCACTACCTCCGAAAAAAAGCGCGGCGGAGCACTGCCGCGCTTTATTGATTAAACTGCAACTATATTTACAAGCTTGTTGGGAACATATATTTCTTTTTTGATTGTTTTGCCCGCAATCGCAGCCGCTATCTTTTCATCCGCCTTTGCAAGGGCAAGAACTTCATCCTTGGGCATATCGACCGGAATGGTTATCCTTGAGCGAACCTTACCCATTATCTGCAAAACAATCTCAACAGTGTTTTCAACTGTTTTTGACTCGTCATACTCCGGCCAGTTTGCTTCGTGAACGGCGCCGCCGAAGCCCATTCTTTCCCAGAGCTCCTCCGTTACATGCGGCGCAAAGGGGTTCAAAAGTATAGTGAAGGTTTTGAGCTCCCCTCTGGTGACGCTCTTTTTCTCATACAGCTTATTCAGCAGCGTCATCATAGCCGCTATTGCTGTATTACATTTGAGGTTGTCTATATCCTCTGTTACCTTTTTGATGGTTTTGTGCATAAGGGGCTCTGTATCAGAGCTGTATTCATCGGCGCCGTCAACCATCTCCTGAAGGTTCCAGTAACGCTCGATAAATCTTTTACAGCCCTTTATGGAATCGGAATTCCACGGCGCGGCTTTTTCAAAATCGCCTATAAACATCTCGTAAAGGCGCATGGTATCCGCACCGTATTTATCTACGATGTCGTCCGGATTTACAACATTGCCCCTTGATTTGCTCATCTTTTCGCCGTTTTCACCGAGTATCATACCGTGTGAGGTGCGTTTCTGATACGGCTCCGAGGTTGGAACAACGCCGATGTCATAGAGGAATTTATGCCAGAAGCGGCTGTAAAGCAGGTGCAGAGTGGTATGCTCCATACCGCCGTTGTACCAGTCAACGGGAGTCCAGTAATCCAGCGCCTCTTTAGACGCAAGCGCCTTATCGTTATGCGGATCGGTATATCTGAGAAAATACCACGACGAGCCCGCCCACTGGGGCATTGTATCTGTTTCACGCTTTGCATCGCCGCCGCAGCACGGGCATACGGTATTGACCCAATCCGTCATCTTTGCAAGCGGAGATTCGCCGGTATCGGTCGGCTCATAGGAATCCACATTCGGGAGCCTCAGCGGAAGCTCGCTTTCGGGGAGCGGAACATAGCCGCATTTTTCGCATTTTACAATAGGAATGGGCTCGCCCCAGTAACGCTGGCGGCTGAACACCCAGTCTCTGAGCTTAAAGTTTACTTTTTCGCGGCCCTTGCCCTCTTTTTCAAGCCAATCGGTCATTGCCTTTTGGGCTTCCTCCACGCTCATTCCGGTGATAAAGCCGCTGTTCACGAGCCTGCCCGTAGCGCAGTCGGTAAACGCTTCTTTCTGAACATCCTCACCGCCCGCAACGACTTCAATTATGGGCAGATTGAATTTCTTTGCAAATTCCCAGTCGCGCGTATCGTGGGCGGGCACCGCCATTATAGCGCCGGTTCCGTAAGATGTAAGAACATAATCCGAAATAAATATAGGAATCTCCGTATCGTTAACGGGGTTTATGCCCATAACGCCGTCCAGCCTTACGCCTGTTTTTTCCTTGTTGATTTCGGTCCTTTCAAAATCGCTTTTTTTAGCCGCCTCTTTCTGATATGCGCGCACCTCGTCCATATTTTTAAGGCTCGGCGCCCATTTTTCTATATAGGGGTGCTCCGGCGAGATGACCATATAGGTTGCGCCGAACAAGGTGTCGCACCTTGTTGTATACACGGTAAGCGTATCGCCGAGCGTTGTGCCGAAATCCACCTCCGCGCCGTGGCTCTTTCCTATCCAGTTCCTCTGCTGGACCTTGACTCTGTCTATAAAATCAACCTCGTCAAGGTCGTTTACAAGCCTGTCTGCATACTCCGTTATCTTGAGCATCCACTGGCTTTGCTCTTTTCTGATGACCTCTGCGCCGCAGCGCTCGCAAACGCCGTTTACAACCTCTTCATTCGCAAGAACGCATTTGCAGGAGGTGCACCAGTTTACCGCCATTTTCTTTTTATAGGCAAGTCCTTTTTTAAAGAGCTGAAGGAAGATCCACTGCGTCCATTTATAATATTCGGGATCGGTTGTATTGATTTCCCTTGTCCAATCAAAGGAAAAGCCGAGGGCCTGAAGCTGGCTCTTGAAATGAGCTACATTCTTTTTGGTTACCTCTGCCGGGTGAACATGGTTTTTGATTGCGTAGTTTTCGGTGGGCAGTCCGAAAGCGTCCCACCCCATAGGGTAAAGGACATTATAGCCCTCAAGCCTCTTTTTCCTTGCAACAATATCAAGAGCCGTATAAGAGCGCGGATGCCCTACATGAAGCCCCTGTCCGCTCGGATAAGGGAATTCCACAAGGCAGTAGAATTTCGGCAGGGAATAATCATCCTTTGCCGCAAAGGTATTTTGGGAATACCAGATATCCTGCCACTTTTTTTCTACCTGTTTAAAATCATAATCCATTCTATCCTGATCCTCCTTTAATTTTCGACAAAAACGCAAGCGTCTAACTCTTCGCCGTCTTCCCACAGCCGCTCAAGCTGAAAATACTGCCGCTGCTCGGTGTGGAAAACATGAATGACCACGGAAGTGTAATCCAGGCATATCCAGCCGGACTGACGCCCCTCTATATGGTGCGGCTGTTCGCCCGCCTCGCCGAGCTTAAACTCAATCTCCTGCGCAATGGCGCGCGTCTGCGTATTGGAATCGCCGCTTACAAACACAAAATAATCTGCCAAAACAGAAATATCCCTTATTTTTATAACGCGGATTTCGCGGCCCTTTTTGCTGTCTGCCGCTCGAACTGCGGTTTTTACAATATCAAGTGAAGTCATATCTCAATCCTTTATGCTTTCTTCAATAAGATAATTATAGCAATCCAGCGTATCCGGATGGAGCAACGAGCCCTCCCCCACGCGAAGATTTATGGTATATTTAAGCGAATGGAGCATCGCCTCTTCAAGGCTTTCCGACGCCAGCCGGCGCATAACTTCCACATCGGGGTAATTTCTGTCCGCCGATATAAGGTCTGCTGTATAGACAACCCTTTCAAGAAGCGGCATATTTCTTCTGCCCGTGGTGTGGTACCTTATTGCGTCCAGCACATCCTTATCCGTTATTCCGAGCACAAGGCGGCAATACGCCTCGCCCGATCTCTGGTGAATCACAAAGCGGCTGTTAAGCTCCAGCTTGGACAGCGTTCCGCCGCCCTCTATGATATATCGGTACTGCTCGTCAAGCGGCATCTCCTTGGTTATATCATGCAGAATGCCGGAAAGGCGCGCTTTGCTTTCATCGGCGCCGTATTTGCGCGCAAGCGCCGCGGCGCTTCGGGAAACATTTACACTGTGCGCAAACCGCTGTTCGGACAGGCGCGCCTTTATGATATCCATATATTTATCATAATCCGTCACGGTAAAGCCCCTTTTCATTAATATAATCCAAAACGCGCTCCGGTACAAGCCCCGAAATATCAAAATTGTTTTTTATTTTATCTCTTATCTCGCTGCTTGACACAACGACCGGTTCAAAATCGGCGATGATGACTTTGCCCGCTGTAAAATGTTCGGCGGAAAAGGCGGCGAGCGCCTTGCGGCTGTTTTCACCTCTTGCGGCGGCGCAGAGCGTAACATCGTTCAGGATGTCGCGGTATCTGTACCACTCCTCGAATTTAAGCAGCTGATCCTCTCCGAGCAGCAAATACATATCCGCGCCGGGGTATTCGGCTTTCAGCTCGTTGACGGTATCATAAGTATAGCTTTTGCCGCCGCGCCTGAATTCCATATCCGAAATGCTGACCCTTTCAACTTCTGAAAATGCGGCGCAGAGCATATCCAAGCGTTCCTGCCTGCCGGCAAAGCCAATGCCCTGCCTGTGCGGCGGATCCGCCGTCGGAACAACAAGCAGCAGATCAAGGTCAAGATACTCTATATAGCTTTTTGCAAGGTGGATATGCCCGTTGTGCACCGGATTGAACGCGCCGCCGAAAATGCCCAGCTTCAATGCCTTTCACTCCTGCCGCGCGGCGCGGGACTCGCCGTTCGGCGGCTGTTCGCCTGTGCGTTTCTCGCGCGCATACCCTTGATTTTAACCTGCTTTTTCGCCGGCTTTTTCTTTTTTGCCGCTGCTTTTTTCGCTTTCAGCTTTTCCTCATCCGCTTTTCTGTAAAGCACGATAACGCCGCCGATAACCTGGATTACCTCTGCCGAAAGCAGACTCTGAAGCTCGTCCGCTATTTCGCGCGGCTTTTTAGGGCAGGTTTCCAGGTGGACTCTTATTTTCAAAAGCTCCCTTGCGTCAAGCGCTTCATCAAGCTGTGTAACAAGGTTTGGGCAAATCCCATCCTTGCCGACCTGAAATATGGGCTCAAGCGGATTTGCCGCCGCTCTTAAAGCCGCTCTTTCCTTAGATGTCATAAAATTTTCTCCAATTCATTTTTAAGCAGCCTGAGGGCGTTGCCCCTGTGGCTTATTTTATCCTTTTCCTGGGCGGAATACCTGCCGAACGATTTGCCGTTTACAATAAACAGGGGATCATAGCCGAAGCCGGCGCTGCCGTCCCTTTCAAATCCTATATATCCGCCGCACTCCCCGCGCACGGTTATCTCACGCCCGTCCGGAAATATACAGCATACGGCGCAGACATAATGCGCGGTGCGTTTATCAAGCGGCACGCCCTTCAGCTTTTCAAGCAAAAGGTCGTTGTTTTTTTCATCATTGCCGTGCTCTCCGGAAAATCTTGCGGAATATATGCCCGGAGCGCCGCCGAGGAAGTCCACGCACAAACCGCTGTCGTCCGCTATGGACGGCAAATGCGTTATATTGCAAGCCGATTCGGCTTTTATACGCGCGTTTTCCTCAAAGGTTTTTCCGTTTTCCTCCACCTCGGGAAGCTCCGTTCCGATATCCTTAGCCGTTAAAACATTTACGCCGAGGGGCGAAAGTATTCTTTGCAGCTCCTCAAGCTTTTTCATATTATTCGTTGCCAATATAAAATCCATTATTTCTCCTCATCACCGAAAAGCCCTGCTGCAAAAGCGTCTGCGTCAAAGGGCTGAAGATCGTCTATCTGTTCGCCTACGCCTACAAATTTTACAGGCACATCAAGCTCGTTATTGATAGCGAGCACAACGCCGCCCCTTGCCGTACCGTCCAGCTTCGTGAGCACAATACCCGTTATGCCTGCGGCGTCTTTAAAGTCCTTCGCCTGATTTACCGCGTTCTGACCCGTTGTTGCGTCAAGCACAAGCAAGACTTCCTTTGAGGAATCCGGCAGTTCCCTGTCTATGACCCTGCCGATTTTATTAAGCTCATCCATAAGATTTTTCTTATTATGGAGCCTGCCCGCGGTATCTATGATGATCACATCCGCAGAGCGCGCCTTGCCCGCCTGGATCGTATCAAAAACAACGGACGCGGGGTCCGAACCCTCGGCAGATTTTATGAGATCAACGCCTGCTCTGTCCGCCCAGACCTGAAGCTGCTCAATCGCCGCAGCCCTGAAGGTATCCGCCGCGCCGAGAATGACTTTTCTGCCCTGCTCTTTAAGGCGGAGCGCAAGCTTGCCGATCGTTGTTGTTTTGCCTACACCGTTTACGCCTATAACAAGGATGACGGACGGCTTTGTGCGCAGCTTCAAATAGCTGCCGCCCCAAACAATACCCGAAACGATATCCTTTAAGGTTTCGCGCACCTGCTTTACATCCGCAATGCCGTCGTTTTCAACCTTTTCGCGCAGGCTTTTAATGATCTTTTCCGCCGTGGGGAAGCCCACATCGCCCATGATAAGGATTTCCTCCAGCTCGTCAAACAGTTCCGGTGTGACGCGCTCGTAGCTTTCAACCACCTCGTCTATCTGCGCAGTTATGCCCTGTTCCCTTGTTTTTTTGAGGCCTTTTCTGAATTTATCAAACAATCCCATATAACTGTTCCTTCCTTTGCTTTAATAAGCCTGTCAGGCTTCAAGCCCCATTTTGGCGGCAAGCTCCGCGGACTGAAGCTCAAGCAGCTTTGACACGCCCTTTTCCTGCATGGTCACGCCGTAAAGGATATCCGCCTCTTCCATAGTGCCGCGCCTGTGGGTTATTGATATGAACTGTGTTTTATCCGTCATTTTACGCATATATTTTGCAAAACGCTCTACATTGACATCATCCAGCGCCGCCTCTACCTCATCATAGATGCAAAACGGGGACGGGGTCACACGCAGCACGCTGAAAAGCAGCGCGAGCGCCGCAAGCGATTTTTCGCCGCCCGAAAACAGATTGATATTCTGAACGGATTTTCCCGGCGGCTGAATCTTTATTTCTATGGGACATTCAAGGCAATTCGACGGGTCTTCAAGAATGATCTCTCCCCTGCCGCCGCCGAAGAAATACGCAAAGCACTGCTTAAATTCCTCGTTGATGCGGGTAAACTGCGTCATAAACTTTTTGCTCATGGAGGAGGTAAGATCGTCTATTATTTTTGACAGCTCCGATTTTGACTTTTCAATATCGTCTATCTGGTCTTTAAGGAATTCATATCTTTCGGAAACTTCTTTATATTCCTCTATGGCGCCCACATTGATTGAGCCGAGCTTTTTAACGGCAACCTTGATTTCGTGCAGGCGTCTTTTTGCCTGCTCCATATTTTCTATCTTTATGTTAAGCGCTTCCGCCTCACGGCGCGTAAGCTCATATTGCTCAAACAGCATATCGTTGAGCTCGTCATATTCCTTGCGCATAGCGATTTTGCGCTCGTCAAGGCGGACAATCTCTGCCGAAAGCTTTTCACGCTCCTGCGCTTTATTTCTTTCAAGCGTGCGAAGCTCACCCGAACGCCTGTCCGTTTCATTTCTTTTTTCGGCGAGCTGCTCTATCTCCCGCGCCGCCGAGGCGGATTTTTCGCGCAGCTCCTGCGCCTGCGCCTTGATTTGCGCAATCTGCGCCCTTATTTCCTCACTGTTCGCCGTTATTGCTTCGATTTCAGCCTCTATTTCGCCTACTCTGCCGGACTGGTCCGCCTTTCTGGCTTCAAGCTCCTCTATCGAATTGCCTGCCGCCTGCGAATCCTTTGCCAGCTCTACAAGCTCAAGATTGATGTCCTCCGCTGTACGGCGGAGCTCCTCTCTTTTTTCCTGCGTGCCTTTGGCGCTGCCCGAAACACGGTCTATTTCCTTTTCCGTTTCGCTGATACGGCGGCGAATCTCCTCGGCGCCGTTTTCAGCCTGCGCGCACTCCTCTTGATAAGCCGCGATTCTTTCTGCCGCGTTCTTTCTTTCCGCCGTAAACTGTGCAAGCCTTGCGCTGAGCGCGTCCAGCTTCTCTCCTATAAGCTTATCCGTGCCCTCTGCCCGGATAAGGTCCTCTTTGGCGGTGGTGAGCGCCGCCTGCGCCGCCTGCTTTTCCGCGGCAGAGCGGTTCGCGTCCTCAAACGCGGATTTATATTCGGCGTCCAGGCTTTGCTTTTCATTTTCCAGCTTCTGCGCCTGCGCAAGCAGCTCATCTATCATATTTGAGCGGGAAAGTATGCCGGCGCCCTTCGCGCGGCTTCCGCCCGTCATGGAACCGCCGGGATTGATCACCTGACCGTCCAAGGTAACGATCTTAAAGCGGTTGCGGTACTCCTTTGCGATGCCGATTGCGCTGTCCATATCATCCGCGATAACAACGCGCGACAGCAAATTGCTTACGATCTGCCTGTATTTCCCGTCGCACGCCACAAGCTCGCTCGCAACGGAAACGAAGCCCAGATTTTCCTCCAGCCCTTTTTCATCCAGCGTTCTGCCCTTTATATTCGATATGGGCAGGAAGGTGGCTCTGCCGAGATTTTCCTTTTGCAGATAGCTGATTGCTCTTTTTGCATCCGCCTCCGTTGAAGTAACGATATACTGCATAGCCGCGCCGAGCGCCACTTCTATTGCCGTTGAATATTCGTTATCCACCTGGATAAGCTGCGAGAGCACACCGTGAATACCGCCGAGCGCGCCCGATTTTGAGCGGCGCACAACTGCCTTTACAGCGCCCGAATAGCCCTCCATATTCTTCTCCAGATCCGAGAGCATTTTCGCGCGCGAGCGCTTTTCCGAAAGCGCGGAATTCAGACTTTCAAGCTGTGCCTTGAGCTTTTGCTCCTTATCCGTTTTGCTTTTAAGCTTAATGGTAAAGCCGTTTAAGGCGTTTGAACATTCCTCTACATAATCATGAAGCGCTTTTATCTGTTTTTCGCTTTGCGCCTTATTTTCCCGCGCCGCCGCAAGCTCCGATTCAAGCTGCGCCGCCGCGGAATCGGTTTCGCTCTGCCTTGCGGAAATTTCTTCTATGCCGGACTGCGCCTGAGACAGCTTTACACGGAAATCGGACAGTTGCATGGTTAACGAAGCAAGGCTGCCGCTGAGCTGCGCCTCCTGCTTTGAGAGTTGCTCGTTTGAACTTAAAAGGCTGTTCGTCTGCTCGGTCACTTCCTCAAGCCGAGCCCTCAGCTCATGGGATCTTTGTGCGCAGCTTTCGATAACCGCCTTTTTTTCTGAGATGGCGGCGTCTATGGACTCGTTCCCCTTAGCGGCGGCTTCAATATCGCCCCTGAGTCTGGCAACGGTTTCCTCGTTATGGGCAAGCGTCGTCTGCTTTACGGACGCTTCGCCGTCCTTTTTCAGCGCCTCCTCGTCATAAGACGACGCCGCGGACCTGAAGCCGTCTATATCCGCATTGAGCTTTACAACGGCTTCAAGCGCCTCCTCAATATCCTTTTCAATATCCTTTAATTCGTTTTCGCAAATATTATAGGATTCATTGGCGGCGTCTATTTTATGCTCCTGCTCGCGCAGCTCGTTTGTGAATTTGTTTATTTTATTAATCCAAACGCCTATCTCAAGCGTCTTTTTCTCATCCGAAAGCTTTATGAATTCGGCAGCCTTCTCGCTCTGCGCTTTAAGCGGACCGACCCGGCTTTCAAGCTCGCCCAGAATATCAAGCAGGCGCACCAGATTTTCCTGCGCCTGATCAAGCCTTCTTTGGGCGTCCGTCCTTTTATGGCGAAAGCGTGAAATGCCCGCCGCCTCTTCAAAAAGCTCGCGCCTGTCCTCGTTCTTAGCGGAAATTATGGAATCAATCTTGCCCTGACCTACAATTGAATAACCGTCCGCGCCGAGCCCCGTATCCATAAACATTTCGCGCACATCGCGCAATCTTACCGTTTCGCCGTCTATTTTATATTCGCTGTCCCCGCTTCTGTAATAACAGCGGGAAACGGTGACCGTATCGCCCCTGTCTTTAAGCGTTTTATCGCTGTTGTCCAGGGTAAGGCGCACCTGCGCGAAGCCCACGGGCTTTCTGGTGGAGGTGCCGCCGAACACGACATCCTCGATTTTAGAGCCTCTCAGATTCTTCGTTGAGGTTTCACCGAGCACCCAGCGCACGGCGTCTGATATATTGCTTTTTCCGGAACCGTTGGGGCCGACGACCGCCGTGATTCCCCTGCCGAATGAAAGAACGGTTTTATCCGGGAAGGACTTAAAGCCCTGCATTTCAAGTGTTTTTAATATCATTAAACTATCCTCAGTTCATTGGGTTTGAGCGTATTATCGTATTTTACGGTGAGCGTATAGCCCGCCTTGCGCAGCTCATTCATATTTGACCTTTTATTGCCCAGCAGCTTTGAAATGGATTTTTCGTTGATATAGACATCATGCCGCCCCGGCGGGGTCTGTACAATGCGGTTGAACATCATTTTGGAGGAAACAAGCTCGCCGAAGCTCTCATGGTAACCGCCCGCAAGCATATTTTCCCTGATATCCCTGCCGGCGTGCAGCCCTACTCTTATTACATCTATATCATGCGCCTCAAAAAACGCAACAAGCTTTGCGCACAGAGCCACGGACGCATCAAGAGACGACGGGATATATTTGCCGCTTTCATAAAGAACCGCAAGATATGTACCCTTTAAAACCACGGTGGGATAGATCCTTACCGTTTTGGGCTTCAGCCTTGCAAATTCCCTTGCGGTTTCAAAATCGAGCGCACTGTTGGAAGTATAAAGATCTGTCATCATCTGCAAGCCAAGCTCAAAGCCCTGTTTTTGAATCATTGCCGCAGCGTTTCGCACATCGCCGGCAGTATGGCCGCGCATATTGCTTTTCAGCACCTCGTCGTTCATATTCTGCGCGCCGAGCTCTATGGCGGTAACACCGTACAGCCTGAGAAGAGAAAGCACCTCGCTGTTGATAAAATCCGGGCGTGTGGATATTCTGATTCCGGTTACACTGCCGTTTTCCACATAAGGGTAAGCGGCTTTTAACAGCGACACCATATAATCCCTGTCTATCGCCGTGAACGAACCGCCGAAAAACGCAATTTCGTATTCATAACGATTCTCCTTATTGGACCTGAGCGCCGTTTCAACAGTATCCCTTACATCCTGCGCGGAGGGGGCCTTTGTTTGACCCGTTATTGTGTTTTGGTTGCAAAAAGAGCATTTTTGCGGGCAGCCGATATGGGGCACAAAAACAGAAATATTGCTTTTTCTCATAATCCCATCAACTGCAATGCCTGCTTTGCAGCCTCCTGCTCCGCCTGTTTTTTGCTTTTTCCCCTGCCCTTTCCGATCACATTTGAATTGAGGTGGACCTCCACATCATAACGCTTATCGTGATCCGGGCCGCTTTCATTTACAACGACATAATTGAGGGTTTCCTCATGGCTTTCCTGAACAATCTCCTGCAGCTTTGTTTTATAATCCTTAAAACTGAGCTGATGGGTTTCAACCGAATTTTCAAGAAACGGGAGAACAAAATTCCGCGCGCTGCCCAAGCCGCCGTCAAGATATATTGCGGCGATAAGGGCTTCAAACGCATTTTCCAGATTGGAATCCCTGTCGCGCCCGCCGTTGAGCGCCTCTCCCTTGCCGAGCAGAAGATAATCCCCTACAGACAGCTGCCTTGCATAGCCTGAAAGCGAAGCCGTGCACACAAGCGCCGATCTGAGCTTTGTAAGCTGCCCCTCAGGCGTTTCGGGGTATTTGCTATAGAGAAATTCGGCGGTTATCAGAGAAAGCACCGCGTCTCCGAGGAATTCAAGCCTTTCGTTAAACGGCAGATTATGGTTTTCATTTGAATAACTGCTGTGCGTCAGCGCCTGGCGCAGAAGGGATTTTTGCCTGAAGGTATATCCGATATCCGTTTCAAGGGAAGCAAAATTTTTACTCATTATTATCAAACGCCTTTTCCGTTTCGTTAATCAAATCCTTTTCAAGGAACCAAACCGCCTGCTTTACCGCGTTTTTAAAGGTGCGGGCGTCGGCGCTGCCGTGCGCCTTTATAACCGGCTTTTTTACGCCGAGCAGAACGGCGCCTCCGTATTCCTTGTAATCAAACTGCTTTTTCATATCGTTTATACCGCCGCGCACGCCCAAAGCCGAAAGCATTGTAAAAGCGTTCTTTTTAAAAACGGATTTTATACCGTTCATAAGCACCTTTGCAACACCTTCGTACATTTTTAGGATGAGGTTGCCGGAAAAGCCGTCCGCCACAACCACATCGGCGTCGCCGAACGGGATCTGCCGCGCCTCTATATTGCCTATAAAATTATAATCCGCGTTTTTCATAAGGCGGTAAGCTTCTTTTACGGATGGGGTACCCTTTGTTTCCTCCGTGCCGTTATTCGCGAGTGCAACGCTTGGCTCCTTATATCCTAAAATATGGCGCATATAAAGGCTGCCGAGCTTTCCGAACTGGTACAAGAATTCAGCCCTGCACTCTGTGTTCGCACCGCAGTCAAGCAAAAGGATCGGCTTCTTTGCGCTTGGCATAACAGTGGCTATGCACGGTCTTTTAACACCCTTGATGCGTTTGGTGATGAGCGTTGCGCCCACCGTAATCGCGCCCGTGCTGCCCGCGGAAACAAATGCGTCTCCCGCGCCCTCATTCAGCAGCTTGAAGCCCAGCCCCATGCTGGAGTCTGCCTTATCTCTGAGGACGCATTTGGGGTCGTCCGTCATAAGTATATTTTCCGCCGCGGTATGCACGATTTCCGTATTCTTTAATTCAATATTATGTTCTTCGGCGCATTGCGTGATTTTGCTTTCATCGCCCACAAGAATGACGCTTACGCCGAATTCATCAACCGCAAGCTGAGAGCCTTTGATGATCTCAAGAGGTGCATTGTCACCCCCGAAAGCATCAACGATTATTCTCATTTTCAATCACCTTCTCAAGTTCGGCGAGCGCCCTTTCCGCCAAAGCGGCATAGCGCTCTTTCTTATCCCTAATCTTTGGCTCGATTGGCGGCAGTATGCCGAAATTCGCGCCCATAGGCTGAAAATCCTTTATACTCTTATCGCTTATATACGCCGCGAGCGCGCCTATCATCGTTGTTTCCGGCAGAACCGTAAGCTTTTTGCCGCGCGCAAGCCGGACGGCGTTTCTGCCCGCAAGGATACCGGACGCCGCGGATTCCATATAACCCTCAACGCCTGTGATCTGCCCTGCAAAGAAAACATTCGGCGCCTTATTGAGGCGGAACTCCGCGCTGAGCAGGCGGGGGGAATCTATAAATGTATTTCTGTGCATTACGCCGTACCGCACGAATTCCGCATGCTCAAGCCCGGGAATCATGGAAAACACGCGTTTTTGCTCCGGAAATTTAAGATTGGTCTGAAAGCCCACGAGATTATACATTGTGCCGGCGGAATTCTCGCGCCTTAGCTGGACGGCTGCCCACGGGCGGCGGCCGGTTTTAGGGTCGGTCAGCCCCACGGGCTTCATGGGACCGAAGCGCGGCGCGTCTGCTCCGCGCCCTGCAAGCTTTTCTATAGGCATACAGCCCTCATAAACATCAAAATCATGCAGGACAACGCCCTGCGCGTTTACAAGCTCTGAAATAAAGCGCTCATACTGCTCTTTATTGAACGGGCAGTTAAGGTAATCGCTGTCGCCGCCCCTGCCGTAGCGTGACGCGCCGAAAACAACGCGCATATCTATACTGTCCGCCGTAACGATCGGCGCCGCCGCGTCGTAAAAGGACAGACAGCCGCCGCACAGACTGCGGACAGCATTGTTCATTCCGCCGCAGGTGAGCGGGCCTGTTGCTACAACGGTTATATCCCCGCCGCCGAGCGGTATATCCTGCGCCTGCTCATAGTTCACCCTGATATTCGGGTGCGCTTTTATTTTTTTTGTGATTTCCGCCGAAAACAGATTTCTGTCTACCGCGAGCGCACCGCCCGCCGGGACTGCGCATTTCCTTGCAACGGGCACCGTGAGGGAGCCGAGGCGCGCCATTTCCTCCTTCAGCAGACCGGCGGCGGAATCCAGCCTTGCCGCTTTCAGCGAGTTAGAGCATACGAGCTCCGCAAAATCATCGGATTTGTGCGCGGGGGATCTTTCAACGGGCTTTTGCTCTATGAGCGTTACTTTTTCGCCGGCTGAGGCAATCTGCCAAGCCGCTTCAACACCCGCAAGCCCCGCGCCGATAACCGTAAAATTCATAATCAGTCTTCGCTTTTCTTTTTTCTTGCCGCGGGCTTTGTAAAGCCGCAGTTTTCCGTATCCGGGCAGTAAAGCACATTGCCCTTTCTTTTGAACAGCGATTTTCCGCAGCGCGGGCAAACCTCGTCGCTCGGCACATCCCATGTCATAAAATTACAGTCCGGATAATTTGAACAGCCGAAAAATACGGCGCCCTTTCTTGTTTTCTTTTCTATAACATCTCCGCCGCAGCGCGGGCACTTGGCATTTGTTCTCAGGATAAGGGGCTTTGTGTTTTTACATTCCGGATAACCGGGGCAGGCAAGGAACTTGCCGAATCTGCCGACCTTTACAACCATTTTTCGGCCGCATTTTTCGCAGATTTCGTCTGTTTCTTCCTCTTTCAATTTGATTTTGACGCCCTGCATATCCTTTTTTGCCTTCTCCAGCGGCTTTTCAAAATCATCGTAATAGACGCGGATAACATCAATATAATTTTTTTCGCCGCTGTCTATCCTATCAAGATCCTCTTCCATTTTTGAGGTGTATTTCACATTGACGATATTCGGCATTCTGTCTTTAAGGAGCTTGATAACCGCCTCACCGAGCTCGGTGGGAACAAATTGTTTTCCCTCGCGCTTAATATACTCGCGCGCCAAGATGGTGGAAGTTATCGTAACATAGGTTGACGGTCTGCCGACACCGTTTTCCTCAAGCGCTTTGATGAGGCTCGCTTCCGTGTACCTTGCGGGCGGCTGTGTGAAATGCTGGTTGCCGAGCAGAGATTTAAGGCGCAGCTTATCTCCTGCCGCAAGCTCCGGCAGCGGCGCCGAGGAATCGGATTTGCTGTCATCCTTGCTTTCTTCATAGAGCGCCGTAAAGCCGTCAAACTTAACCGTATAGCCGGAGGCGTTGAAGGTATAATCGCCTGCGGCGATCTCCGCGCGGACGGTTTCCTGAATACAGTTTTCCATAAGGGAGGCTATAAAGCGCTCCCAAACAAGCTTGTAGATTTTATACTGGTCGCTCGTGAGAGAAGCTTTTACCCTGTCCGGCGTAACATCGGGCATGGACGGGCGGATCGCCTCGTGCCCATCCTGAATATTGCCCTTTGATTTAAAATATCTTGGCTTTTTGGGCAGATATTTTTCCCCGTAATGCTCAAGGATAAACTGATTGCCGGCAGCGCGCGCCTCCTCGGAAATACGCAGTGAATCGGTACGCATATAGGTGATCAAACCGACCGTTCCGATGCCTTCCACATTAACGCCCTCATAAAGTTCCTGTGCCGCCTTCATGGTTCTCCTCGCCTGGAACGACAGCTTTCTGGACGCCTCCTGCTGGAGCGTTGAGGTTATGAAAGGCGGGGTCGGGCTTTTTTTGCGCGTGCCTTTTTTCACGGACGCCACGGTATACTCCGCGCCGTCAAGCTCGCTCAGGACAGCATCGCTTTCCTCTTTTGATGTGATTTTTACCTTTTCCCCGTTCTTTGCGCTGAGCGCGGCGGCAAAAACTTTTTTACCCGGAGGATTTGTGAATTTCGCGTCTACCGACCAATACTCCTCCGGTTTAAACGCCCTTATTTCCTCTTCCCTGTCCACAACAAGGCGAAGCGCAACGGACTGCACTCTGCCGGCGGAAAGACCGCGCCTGATCTTCTGGCTTATAAAGGGAGAAAGCTTATAGCCGATAAGCCTGTCTAAAATACGCCTTGCCTGCTGAGCGTCCACAAGGTCGATATCTATGCTTCTGGGGCTTTCCATGCCCTGCTCCACGCCGTGCTTTGTAATTTCGTTAAAGGTGACCCTGTTTTTATCGTTCAGGTCAAGGCCGAGTATGGTTGCAAGATGCCAGCTTATCGCCTCTCCCTCCCTATCAGGGTCGGTAGCAAGGTAAACATAATCCGATTTATCGGCTTTTTTCTGAAGCTCTTTTACAAAATTTTCCTTGCCCTTGATTATGGCGTATTTGGGCGCGAAATCGTGTTCTATATCCACGGACAGGCGTGCGGACGGCAGATCGCGCACATGGCCCATAGAGGCGACCACATCGTACCCCTGCCCCAAGTAGCCTTTTATATTTTTCGCCTTCGCGGGCGACTCCACTATTACAAGTTTTGACATATTATGATTATTCCTTTCAGGATAATTTGTATCGTTTTCCGCCCGCGCTTTCGGCAAGCTGAGCAATCTCAAGCGCGGTAAGCGCCGCGAGCACTGCAGAAAGACCGAGGCCGGATTTTTGAGCTATTTCATCAATGTGCATATACTCCTCTTCAAGAGCGCGGTAGACCGTGAGCGTATCGCCCTCCAGCTGCGCGGCTGCCTTTTGGCGCTCCGCGCGCTTTTGCCGGCTCTGACTGAGCGCCTCAAACGATATGCCGCCGGTGCTGCCGCCCGCATTGACCGCTTTACGGGCGGTCTCTTTCATGATTGTATCCACATCCTTCGCGGTACCCACATCCAGTCCGTAGCGTTCCGCATAAGGATAAACAAGGTCAAGAGGTTTTGTTGCCACAACGGCGCCCTCGTCAATAAGCTTATTTGTGCCGTAATACTCCGGCTCCAGTATGGAGCACGGCACGGCATAGACATCCCTGCCCTGCTCCGCAGCGTAATGCGCGGTAATCAGACTGCCGCTGCGTATCCCCGCCTCAACAACAAGCACGCCGAGCGAAAGACCGCTTATGAGCCTGTTCCTTACGGGAAAGGTAAATTTTGACGCCTTTGTAAACGGCGGAAATTCGGTAACCAGCGCGCCGTTTGCGGCAACGGCGTCACGCAGGGGCTTATTTTCCATAAGATAGTTTGTGCCGAGACCGCAGCCGAGAACCGCAACGGTTTTGCCGCCGCCGAGTATCGCCGCATTATGCGCGGCGGTGTCCACGCCGAGCGCCCCGCCGGAAACCACAACAGCTCCGAGAGCGGCAATGCCGCGGCTCATGACATCCGCAGCCTTTACGGCGTAATCGCTTGCCTTTCTTGTGCCGACAATGCCGATCACAACGCTTTTATCAATATCCGGAAGGCTGCCGCTGACATAAAGGACGGCAGGCGGATTATCAATATCATAAAGGCGACGCGGATATTCGCCGTCATCCGGAGTTAAGACCTGCCAGCTGTTCAACCGGCAGACCGTCAATATATCCTTCGCGTCCTTCAAGGAGGTTGACGCAAGCTTTTTGACCTGCCCGGGAACGAGCGCCGGGCTCATTTTCCACTCTGTTTCACCCGCGTCATACAACTCTTTCACGGAGCCGAAATATGCAATGATTTCTTTGATTCTTGCACCCGCGCCGAGCGCGCGCTGGAGCCATACCCAATAAGGCGTATTCCTGTTCAACGAAGCATCTCCCACATAACGATTGCCGCAGCCACGGACGCGTTCAGGCTTTCCGCTCTGCCCTGCATATTGATTGTCAGCCGCTCTGCACAGGCTTCCTTCACTTCCTGTGAAACGCCGCTGCCCTCATTGCCGATCACGCATATTTCGGAGCCGCTGAAACGGATTCCGGTTATATCGCGCGCAGACGGATCCGGCACGGCGGCATAGGTTTTAAAGCCGAGGGAATTGAATTGACGGAGCTGCGCGGCAAGATCGCTGCACACAAAAACAGGGAGTCTGAGCGCGCCGCCCATTGAAGCGCGCAGCACCTTTGGATTATACAGCTCGCAGCAGCTGCCGAGAACGGCGCCGTCTATGCCGAGCGCCTCCGCAGTTCTGATGACCGCGCCCAAATTTGACGGGTCCTGCAATCTGTCCAGCGCTATATATTTTTTACCGATTTGAGGATAAAAATGATTTTCACGCGCCGTGCAGACGGCAAAAACGCCCTGGGGATTTACGGTTTGCGCAAGATATTCCGAAAGCGCATCGGTAATCAAGAAGGATTTTTCAAAGCCGTCCGCAAGAGCGGCGCATTTTTCCGGGTACTTTTGCATTGCCGTATCCGTCAGCAGCAGCGTATTGCAGCCGCAGTCTGAATTTAAGGCGTCAAAACAAAGCCTTGCACCCTCCAGCGCGAACTGCGAACAGCCGGCGCGGTATTTATGAGAGGTGAAAAGCTTTTTGATGTGCTTTATGAAATGATTTGATCTGCTTGTGATTTTCTCCATACCGATTCCTCACGGCTTATAAAAAATTATGTTTAACAAAACCACGCTGAGCTTTATAATTCTATATTTCTATACTTTAATTAATACCTGATTTTAAGATATAAATTATAATACATTATTATGCAAAAAAGTGCAACACAAAAATAAAAAACATAAAGTTTTTTAATAAATTCGTTACATTACGATTTTTTGCGGGCAAAAGCATACCCCGCAGGACAATTCCGGCGGGGTCAGATACAAAATAAAGGATTAAAGAGCAGCCTTTGCCGATTCAACAAGAGATGTAAAAGCGGCGGCGTCTGTTGCGGCAATCTCTGCAAGCATTTTTCTGTTGAGATCAATGCCTGCTTTCTTGAGGCCGTTCATAAAGGTTGAATAATTTGTTCCGTTAGCCTTGCAGGCAGCGGAAATTCTTGTGATCCATATTCTGCGGAAATTTCTTTTCTTTTGCTTTCTGCCGATATAGGCATACTGGCCGCTTTTCATAACAGCCTGCTTTGCGGTTCTGAAAAGGCGGTGCTTGCTGCCGTAATAGCCCTTAGCAGCCTTTAATACTTTCTTTCTTCTTTTGCGCGTAGCCATAGCGCCTTTGATTCTTGCCATAATGATTTACCTCCGATTACAATAGAAATAGTTGTGATAAATAAGACAGTTTAGCTGATGCAAAGCGGCTTATTTATAGGGGATAAGCCTTTTCATCTGCTTTTGGTTGGTAACATCGCCAACGGTTGTTTTGCGCAGATTCCTCTTGCGCTTTGTGGTCTTCTTTGTAAGAATATGAGAGGTATAGGCATGCGCGCGCTTTACCTTGCCGCTTTTTGTTGTTTTGAAGCGCTTTTTAGCGCCGCTGTGTGTTTTGATTTTTGGCATAATTTATTCCTCCGTTTATATTTTTTTAGTTACTTGGAAGGCTTTTGGGAAACAAACATAAGTATCTGCCTGCCTTCAAGCTTGGGGGCTTTATCAACATTAATATCCTCTCCGAGCGCATTGGCAAATCTCTCCATATTCGCTACGCCGAGATCGGAATGAGCCATCTCCCTGCCGCGCAGGCGCAAAGAAACCTTAAGCTTATCGCCCTTGTTCAGAAACTTCTTTGCCTGGTTGACCTTGGTGTTGAAATCACCTATATCGATATTCAGGGAAAGGCGTATCTCTTTTGTTTCAACGGTTTTTTGCTTTTTGCGGTTTTCCTTTTCTCGTTTTGCCTGCTCATAGCGGAATTTGCTGTAATCCATGATCTTGACTACGGGCGGCTTTGCCTGCGGCGCGATCTTAACAAGATCCTGCCCTCTTTTTTCAGCCTCGTGCAGCGCTTCCTTAGCGCTCATGATTCCGAGCTGTTCGCCGTTTGCCGTGATAACGCGCAATTCCTTATCTCTGATTTCAGAGTTGAGCTGGGGGATATCTTTGCTGATAAATAACACCTCGCTAAAAAATGAATAAAAGTGCGAACATAAAATGCCCGCACTTCAATAAACCTAAAACAGAAAGCTATTGCCCTTTTTGCCTTTGCTTAAGGGGAGAACGGGATAAATGTTCTTCTTTGTTGTGGAAATATATTAACACAAGCCGAAAGCTTTGTCAACATCAAGATTTGATTTTTTTATAAATTACATGCTGAAAGCTGATTCCGTTTTCCTCATGCTCCGCTAAAACCGCGCGTGAATAAAGGGTTTTATCAAACTGCGGGAAGAAGGTGTCCGCATCCGGGCACACATCGTTGATTTCGGTCAAATAAATACTGTCCGCAAGCGGGAGAAATTCGGCATAGATCTTTCCGCCGCCTATAACAAATATACGCTCTCCCGCAGCGGCTTCAAGTGCCTCTTCAACACTGTGAACGACCTCTGCCCCATTGATTTTCAAATCCCTGTTTGAAGAGATGACGATATTGCGCCTGTTCGGCAGGATCTTGGGCAGCGATTCAAATGTTTTTCTGCCCATGATAACGGTATTTCCCGTTGTGGTTTCACGAAAGAATTTCATATCCTCATGAAAATGCCAGATAAGTTCATTATCTTTTCCTATCTCGTTATTTCTGCCGACAGAGAGAATCAGTGAAATGCCCATAATTACCGCCTTTACTGCGCGATCGGGAAAGTGATTTTACCCATATGCTTATAATCAATTAATTTTATATCCTTTATATCGCGGCTGTTATCGAACGCGAAAAAGTCCTTTACCTCGGGATTCAGCCAAAGTTTGGGCGCAGGGAGATCACCGCTGTTTTGAAGGCGCGAAAGCTGCTCCCGAATACCGTCCGCCTGATTCACATAGATATGCGCGTCTTTAATGCTCCAATCTATCGTGCCGGGCTTCAAGCCCGTAACATGCGCGAGCATGGACAGCAGCACGGCGTACTGCGTTACATTGAACGGCAGCCCGAGCGGGACATCGCACGAACGCTGGTGCACCCAGCAATTCAGCTTACCGTTCGTAACATCCCATTCACTGCTCCACACGCAGCTCGGCAGAACCGCTGTATCAAGATAATCGTTTTGCCAGAGCGTCATGACCATGCGGCGGTCCTCGGGGTGGTTCTGTATTTTATGGATGAGCTCCTGCGTCATCTTGAATTTATGAACTATATAGCCGTAAGCCGTGCCGATCGTATGCGCAAATTCCTTTCCGAAGAATTTATGCACCTTCTTTTTAACAAGCGCTCCGTTTTCATCGGGAACAAGCTGTTCGGCGTTCCAGTAGCCGTCCTCATCAATCTCCCACTCATTCCAGATATTGACATCGCGCTCGCGGAGCCATCTTACATCGTTGGACTGCACCTGATATATCCACAGCATTTCAAGCACCGCCTGCCTTATAAACAGCTGCTTTGTTGTTAATATCGGGAACTCCTTTTCAAGGTCAAAATGAAAATGATGCGAGGGGATTTTTATGGAATTCACGCCCGTTCTGTTTACGACCTCCGTGCCGCAGGTAAGTATTTTATTGCAAAGCTCAAGATAATCCCTGTCCCATTTAGACATAATTTCCCTCCGTATCTTCATTTACTGCCACGGGTACTGCTCCTTAAGGCTTTCAAACTCCTCATAGGTTTCCGCGAAATGGAATTCGCCGTCAAGGTCGGAAAAGAAGTATAAATAATCCGTATCCGTATGATTGATTACCGCCTCTATGATGCTCATGCCGCTGTTCGCGATCGGCCCGCTGGGGAGCCCGGAGCACCTGTAGGTATAATACGCGTCGTAGGTGTCGCTTGAAAAGCCGTAATCAAGCAGAGCCTTTGCGTAATAATATGTTACATCGCACTGAAGGCGCATACCGCTCTCCAGCCTGTTGATAAGCACGGAGGCGATATTCTGCGCGCTGCTTTCCGTAAGCGCTTCCTCCTGCACGATGGAGCACAGCGTTATAAATTCATACAGCGTCATATCGTTTTGCTCGCAGTAATCCAGCATTTCATCCGTCAGGCGGACATCGAACGCATCCAGCATAGCGTCAACGATGACCGCAGCCTCGCTGTTCATCGCGAAATCATAGGTTGCAGGGAACAGGAAGCCCTCTAAAATAAAGCCTATATTTTCCGTGTCCTCCGGGAAATCCGCAAGCCAGTCATAATCATAGCCGTCCGTTGTTGAAACAGCCTCATAAAAATCCTCTGCGGAGCATATGCCGTTTTCCTCAAGCGTTTCCGCTATATCAAAAACATTATAGCCCTCCGGTATTGCCACCGAAACGGTCTTATGGCTGATATCCGGATTTTGCAGCTTCTGCGCAATCTCTTCATAGCTCATATCGGAGGAAAGATAATATTCGCCGTTTATATACACAAAATCAGGGTAATACTTGTCCATCCAATTAGACCAAAGAGAAGCGTTGATAACTATGCCGTTATCGCTCAGCATTTCGGAAACCTCATACTGAAAATCCTGCGCTTCTATAATCAATGTGTATTCTGTTGCCTCTCCGGTTTCGGTACCGTTTATATCCCTTGATATCCGTGTATAAATAACGGCGCCGGTTATGATAAGCGCCGCCGCAATAACGAATACGATAACAAGCTTTGCGGTTTTCTTATTCATGCATTAAGACCCCATTAATCAACGACATCCACCTTCAGCATATTGGTGGTGCCGCTTTGACCGAGCGGGATACCCGCTGTGATTACAACTACATCTTCTTTTTTTATATAGCCCGTCAGCTTTGCGACCTCTACGGCGTGATTAAACAATTCATCCGTATTAGACTTTTCCTCGCACATAACGGGCAGAACGCCCCAGGAAAGGTTGTTTTGGCGGCGCACCTTCTCGCTTGTAGTGGCGGAGATGATAAGGCAGTTCGGTCTGTACTTGGAGATTTGCCTTGCCGTGTTGCCGCTCTTTGTAACGGTGATGATTGCCGCCGCGTTGAGATCGTGCGCGGTTGTGACGGTGGCGTGTGAAATTGCCGAGGTGATATCGCCCGAAAGGTGCTTTTGCGCAAATTTTTCAAACCGTTCGATATAATTGATATCCTGCTCCGTTGTTTGGGCAATCAGCGCCATGGTCTTGACAGCCTCCACAGGGTGCGCGCCCATGGCGGTTTCGCCGGAGAGCATGATGGCTGAGGTGCCGTCATAAATCGCGTTTGCCACATCTGTGATCTCCGCTCTTGTGGGGCGGGGATTTTTGATCATGGAATCAAGCATCTGCGTAGCCGTTACAACAATCTTGCCGGCGGCAAACACCTTTTCTATGATCATTTTCTGGAGCGCGGGGATTTTTTCAAACGGGATCTCAACGCCCATATCGCCGCGCGCAACCATGATTCCGTCCGCCTCGCGGATAATATCGTCTATATTTTCAACGCCTTCGCCGTTTTCTATCTTGGCGATGATGCGAACATCATTCCAGCCGAGCGCGTGGCAGAAATTGCGCAGGTAGGCAATATCCGCGCCCGTGCGGCAGAATGAAGCGGCGATAAAATCAAAGCCCATCTGCGCACCGAAATTAAGGTCCTGCATATCCTTATCCGAAAGATAAGGCAGAGAGAGGGAAACATTCGGCACATTTACGCCTTTATGGTCTGTGACGACGCCGCCGTCAAGCACCGTGCAGACAATATCGTTATTTTTGATTTCCTCCACCTCAAGGGCTATGAGCCCGTCGTCTATAAGGATCCTGCTGCCCTTTTTGACCTCCTTGGGCAAGCCCTTGAAGGATATGGAGCAGCGCTCGCTGCTGCCGCTTATATCCTCTGTTGTAAGTGTGAATTTCTGCCCTCTTTTGAGCACTACGCCGCTTTCGTTTTCAAAGGTGCCTATACGGATTTCGGGACCCTTTGTATCGAGCAAAGTAGCGACGGGAACGCCGAGCTTTTCCCTTACCTCCGCAATATTGGAATACCATTTTTCAAATGTGTCATAATCGCCGTGGGAGAAATTGAACCTTGCGACATCCATGCCGGCAAGGATAAGCTTCTCAATGACCTCCTTATCGCAGGAGGCGGGACCTATCGTGCAAATTATTTTGGTTTTTCTTCTGTATTTACTCATATAAAATCCTCTTTATTTCCATAGTTTGTTACCAATGTTATTATATCAGCAAATCAGAGAAAATCAATATCAAAATTATTACTTAAAAATAAAAAATTTAAGGTTATAAGCAAAAGCGGCTTTAAAATTACGCGCCCCTGAAAGCGTCTGTTATTCGGGGCGCATATCGTAAAGCCTCGGCGCTTTTAATGCAAAAAGAGGGCTGTTTTTTTGCAACAGCCCTCTTTTGCGTGGTGAAGACGAGTGGACTTGAACCACCGACCCCCTGCATGTCAAGCAGGTAC
>CAYOPQ010000013.1:0-32241 GCA_964405895.1 uncultured Bacteroides sp.
AGCGCGCCTTTAACGGTACTAAAGGCGCGCTTTCTGCAATTTTTATAATTTTTGCGCTTATGCCATAAAGCGGCGTATAACGCTTTCCATATCCTTATAATCCATAATAACGGGTACAGGATAGCCGGGATTGCCCTCCTTGAGCGCTCTTGTAATAAGCGTGGGCAGATCCTCTTCTTTTATCATATCAAATTTATCGGGTATCTGCATATCCGCATTGAGCTGCTTAATGGCCTCAATAAACTTAACGGCCTTATCCTGCTCGGATGCGCCGCTGATGCCGGCCACATCCGCGAGCTTTGCAAGCTGGGGATAGATTTTAGCGCCGTACCATTCAAGCACATACGGCAAAATCACCGCGTTCGCAAGGCCGTGAGGAGTGCCGTAAAGACCGCCTAAATTATGTGCTATGGCGTGAACATACCCGACATATGCACGGGTGAACGCACAGCCCGCAAGATAGGAGCCCTTGAGCATATTTGCCCTTGCTTCGTAATCCTTTCCGTTATTATAAGCCTTTTCGATATTATCAAAAATCAGCTTCGTGGCTTCTTCCGCCTGACGCCTTGTTTGCTTTGTGTTGCTTCTGCCGATATACGCCTCAACAGCGTGAGTGAGCGCGTCCATACCTGTTGTCGATGTAATATGCGGCGGCAGACCTACGGTAAGCTCCGGGTCAAGCACTGCAAATCTGGGACGAAGGCAGATATCGTTTACAGCGTTCTTCTCATGGGTTTCGGGATCGGTAACAACAGCGGCAACCGTAGTTTCCGAGCCTGTGCCGGCAGTTGTGGGCACGGCGAAAAACGGCGGCAGCTTTTTAAGCACTTTAAGATAGCCCCTCATTTGGCGCACCGTTTGTTTGGGCTTAACGACTCTTGCAGCCGCAACCTTAGCGCAATCCATTGAAGAACCGCCGCCGAAAGCAATAAAGCCTTCACAGCCGTTTTTGATATACATCTCGCGCGCTTCTTCAATTTCCGGTATGGTTGGGTTTGGCTGAACGCCGTCGTAAACAACATACTCTACGCCGGCTTCGTTGAGCTTTTCAAACATGGGATCAAGCAAATGAAGATTCATAAGGCCCTTATCCGTTACAACAAGCACCTTATTTATACCCTTGCTTTTTATGAATTCCGGCAGTCTTAATACAGAGCCCTTGCCTTCCAAAAGATGCGGCTCTGACCAATTCAGGAAATTCATTGCAATTTTAAAAGCACCCTGGTATATTCTATACCAGCACTTTTTAAGTTCCCAAAGCACTTATTATTCCTCCTTTACTAAATTTTTCACTAATATTTTACTAAAATTCATTTTAAATTGCAATAGCAAATATGAAAAGGCTTTAAAATAAATGAAGTTTATGATATAATGAACAAAATTCATGCGGAGACAGCTCCGCCGAAAGGGGTATAAATTTTGAACAAGCCACAACTGATCTTCTGCGGCAGCAGCCCTGTGTATCTTAAAGAGGAGCTTACAAAAAACAGCAACCAGGCAAACGGCGGCGTCGCGTTCAGGATACCGAGCCTGATAAACGCAAACGGCACACTTATAGCCGCGGTCGACAAAGCCTCCACCGGTGCGGACTGGGGGTATATTGAGCTTGCGATCCGGCGAAGCGAGGACGGGGGCAACACATGGAGCGATATTGAAACGGTTGCCGTTCCGCCGGCAAGGGAAACGAGAATATCAAGCGACTGTTACGCTTCCGGCTTTTATATTGACCCGTGCATGGCGGTTGCTCCGAACGGCGATATTATTATGATAGCGGATTTTTGGCCCGAGTGCATGGGGCTTCACGGCAAGAAGCTGCTTGACCACAAAAAGATACCGTATGCGCAGTTAAACGGCAGAATGAGACCGCTGTTATATGACAGGGACGGCAATTTCTATTATGTATGCGAGGATTTAAGCATTTTGGATTCCAAGAAGCAAAAAACCGATTACCGAATCGCCTCCCCCACCGGCTCACTTTACAGAGGCAGCGAATATATAGGCAACATATATCTTAACGGCGCTATGGGTAAAAATGAGATGGGCGCCGTGACGACATACGGCGCGCCGCTCAAGGCGCCTAAAAGGTGCTATATATTTATGACAAAAAGCAGCGACGGCGGAAAGACCTGGACAGAGCCTGTTGACATTACAAATATGATACTGCATGAGGACGACGGCACCTTTTTGGGCGTTGCTCCCGGAACGGGCATTACAACGGAGGACGGGCGCATCATAATGCCCCTTTACACGCTGAAAAACGGCACCGTTTCGATTTACAGCATAGACAACGGCAACACATGGCACAGAATGACCCGCTGCGCCTATTCGGAAAATATTGACGAATGGCAGATGATAGAAACGCCGAACGGCGGTATACTCGGGCTGGGCAGGCAGAAGGGCTTTGGCAAAACGCCCGTTTCCTATTCGGGCGACGGTTCAAAGACCTGGGAAAAATGCAAAAAGACAGCGCTTTACGCGCCGAAATGCCAAAAAAGCGTGATAACGGCGGGCGGTTATGTATTCTGCTCACACGCGAGCAAAAGAACGAGGAGCGACGGAGTCATATCCATAGGCAAGCTGAGAATGGTCAAGGGCAGGTATACCGGGATAGACTGGTTTAAGGATGTGGAAATAAACAAGGGCTTCTTTGCCTATTCCTGCCTTGCGCAGATAGATGACGATACCATAGGCGTGCTTTATGAATCCGAGCCGAGCAGCTATCTTGAATTTCAGCGCTTTAAGATCAGCGAGATATGCAAATAAAAGGGCAAACCGCCGCAGATATTAAAATTTATACTTGAAATAAAGGCGCAGATATATTATAATATATGCCATAAAGAAACGCTGTGACGAAGAAAAGTAATCCGGAATACACCTTACCAGAGAGCGGGAACACGGCTGAAATTTCCGCAAGGGCACCCGGGTGAAGTTCCCTTTTGAGCGGCCGTGCCGAAAGCGAAGCAACTAAGCGCGGACGAAGCGAGCCCCGTTACCGGCTCAAAGAGTGTTTGCTTGGATTATCTATGCAAAAATCAGGGTGGTACCGCAGGTATTCAAAATACTTGTCCCTCTTACGGGGACAGGTATTTTTTTGTTCCCGAATCCAATTTCAGAAAGGAAGATAAAATGAAAACCCAGCTTGAGGAAATCAGAAATGCAGCCGCGCAGGCGCTTGAAGCGGCGGATTCCATTCAGCAGATTGAAAGCGCAAGAATCAAATATTTGGGCAAGAAAGGCGAGCTGACGGCAATTTTGAAGCAGATGGGCAGGCTTTCGGCAGAGGAAAGACCTGTAATCGGGCAGCTTGCCAACGAGGTGAGAGCCGATATTGAAAACAGGATTGCCGAAAAAAGCGCGCAGCTGAAGAGCAAGGCGCTTGAAAAGAGGCTGCTTGAAGAAAAGATAGATGTTACCATGCCCGGTAAGACGCCGCAGATCGGTCACAAACACCCGCTGAGCATTGTGCTTGACGAAATCAAGGAGATTTTTATGGGAATGGGATTTGACATTGCCGAGGGCCCTGAGGTTGAATACGATTACTACAATTTTGAGGCGCTCAACATTCCGAAGGATCACCCCGCGCGCGACACGCAGGACACATTTTATATTGATGACAATATCGTTCTCCGCACGCAGACCTCGCCGATGCAGATCAGATTTATGGAAACCCACGAGCCGCCGTTCAGGATGATCGCGCCGGGGCGCGTATTCCGCTCTGACGCCGTTGACGCCACCCACTCCCCTCTTTTCAATCAAATTGAGGGACTTGTGGTTGACAAGGGCATATCTATGGCGGATCTCAAGGGCACGCTGGAAGCGTTTGCGAAAAGGCTTTACGGTCAGGACACGAAAATCAGACTGCGCCCCCACCACTTCCCGTTTACGGAACCGAGCTGCGAGATAGATGTTTCCTGCTTTAAATGCGGCGGCAAGGGCTGCCCGATGTGCAAGGGAGAGGGCTGGATAGAGATACTCGGCGGCGGAATGGTACATCCCAAGGTGCTTAAAAACGGCGGCGTTGACCCTGACGAGTACAGCGGCTTCGCCTTTGGAATAGGGCTTGAAAGGCTTGTTATGTTCCGCTTTAATATAGACGATATGCGTTTGCTGTATGAAAACGACCTTAGATTTTTAAGTCAATTTTAAAGGAGGGGCGGAAGAATGATTTTATCAAGAAAATGGCTTCAGGATTATGTTGATACAAAGGATATTTCAGATAAGGAATTCTGTGACGCGATGACGCTTTCAGGCTCAAAGGTTGAAGAATTCAAAAAAGAGGGCGCCGAGCTTGAGAATATTGTTGTGGGCAGAATAAACGCCCTGGAGCGCCACCCGGACTCAGACCACCTTTGGATATGCAGCGTTGATGTGGGCAAGGAAGAGGATTACCAGATCGTGACGGGCGCCCAAAATCTGAGCGTGGGCGATTATGTGCCTGCCGCGCTGCCGGGCGCAACGGTTTATAACAGGAAAGAGCACTGCCTTGAGAAGATAAAGAAAGGCAAGCTGCGCGGCGTTGAATCAAACGGCATGCTTTGCTCCTTTGACGAGCTCGGCCTTACCCAAAACGATTTTCCCTACGCTGAGGCGGACGGTATTTTCATTCTCGGCGACGACTGTGAGCATACCCCCGGGCTTGATATTCACCAGGCTATAGGATATGACGACACCTGCGTTGAATTTGAAATCACCTCGAACAGAAGCGACTGCATGTCTGTGACAGGTCTTGCGCGCGAGGCGGCGGCAACCTTCAAAAGGGAATTTAAGCTTTCCGAGCCGCAGGTGAAGCCCGGACACGGAAATGTGGACGAGCATCTGAAGGTTGCTATCTTTGAGCCGGACAAATGCTACAGATATTCCGGCGCGGTAGTTGAGAATGTAAGGGTAAAGGAGAGCCCGCGCTGGCTGAGGGAAAGACTGCGCGCCAGCGGAGTCAGGCCCATAAGCAATATTGTAGATATAACGAACTATGTTATGCTTGAATACGGCCAGCCCATGCACGCTTTTGACCTGCGTTTCCTTGAGGGCAACGAGGTAAATGTAAGAAACGCGAAAAACGGTGAGAAAATCACCACGCTGGACGGTGTGGAAAGAGAGCTTGACGAGTCCATGCTTGTCATTGCAGACAGAAACAAGCCCGTTGCCGTTGCAGGCGTTATGGGCGGAGAATACAGCGGCATCATGGACGACACCGCAACGATCGTTTTTGAATCTGCGTGCTTTAACGGAATTTCCGTAAGGCGCACGGCAAAGGCGCTTGGTATGAGGACGGAAGCCTCAAGCCGTTATGAAAAGGAGCTTGACCCCGGCGCAACGATGCGCGCGCTGAACAGGGCTTTGGAGCTTGTTCAGGAGCTTGACGCGGGCGATGTGGTAAACGGCGTTGTTGACTGCTTTGTTAAGCCTAAAAAGCCTGCCGCGGTAAAATTTGACTATAAATGGATAAATGATTTTATAGGAATAGAGCTGAGTGAAGAAGAGCAGAAACAAATACTTGAACGGCTTGAATTCACATTTGACGGAGATACGGTTATCGCTCCCCCGTTCAGGAACGATATTGAGCATATCGCCGATATATCCGAAGAGATCGCCCGCTTTTACGGCTATCACAATATTCCGAACAGGATGCTCAGCGGCATTGCCGTAGGCAAACTGACAGAAAGCCAGAAGTTCACAAGGCTTATCAATGAAACACTGATTTCCTGCGGCTGCAGTGAGATTTCCACATTCAGCTTTATAAGCCCGAAAGCGTATGACAAAATCAGGCTTGACGATCACAGCAGCCTCAGAAACTCTGTTGTGATCAAAAACCCGCTCGGCGAGGACACAAGCATCATGAGGACCACCGCGCTGCCGTCCATGCTTGAGGTGCTTGCAAACAACTACAATCACAAGAACAGCAGCGCCTGCCTTTATGAGATAGGAACCGTATATGCGCCTACCGAAGCCGGGAAGCTGCCGATTGAAAAGCAGAAGGCAGTTATAGGCATGTACGGAGACGGCGCCGATTACTATGCGCTTAAAGGTATTGCCGAAAAGCTGCTTGAAATCCTGAACACAGCGGAATACAATATCATCCCCGTAAGCGATAACCCCACATTCCACCCCGGCAGGGCGGCGCAGTTCACAATAGACGGCGATGTACTTGCCACACTCGGCGAGGTTCACCCGCAGGCGGCGGAGAATTACGGCATAAGCGAAAGAGTTTACCTTGCCGAGATAGATATAGAAACCGCCTTTGAGAACAGGCGCGCCGCAAAGACGCACAAGCCCCTGCCCAAATTCCCGGCAGTTGCAAGGGACCTTGCCTTTGTATGCGACAAGGATATACCCGTGCTCACGCTGCAAAAGGAGATCAGCGGCGCTGTGGGCAAAACGCTTGAGAGCGTCAAGCTGTTTGATGTTTACGAGGGCGAACAGATAGAGAGCGGCAAAAAGAGCGTTGCCTTTAACATTCAGATGAGGAGCGCGGATAAAACGCTTACCGACGAAGAGGCCGACGCCGCGGTAAAGCGTGTGCTCAAAGCGCTTTCAAAGCTCGGCATCACGCTCAGAGCGTGACAAAAACCGTACTGATACAATCCAAATAAATATATTTTAAAATTTTTGTTGTAATTAACATAAAATTTGTATATAATGGACTTGTATATTAAGTTATCGGAGGTGGACTTTACTGTGAAAGACAAAACAATGACCTTTAAGCTCGGCGACGACCATGAGGATTATATGAAAGACACGCTTACTCAGGTATTTGACGCGCTTAAGGAAAAGGGCTATAATCCGATAAATCAAATCGTCGGCTATATTTTGTCTGAGGATCCGACTTATATTACCACGCACAACAACGCGCGCAGCCTTGTACGCAGAATAGACAGAGACGAGCTGCTTGCCGAAATGGTAAAGTCATACCTCAACAACTGATCTGCGGCTGAAAACGATTAAAGGAGGGTTTACTTTGGCAGAAGGAAGCGGCACTCCCCTCACCTATAAGGGCAAACCGCTTGTCAGGTGCGGCAAGGATATTTATCTGGGAAGCATGAGCGATCCGTATGTTGCGTGCTTTCGCGTTCAATCCGAAAAGGATTTTGAGAATATGACGCTTTCCGGCAAGGTTCTGGTACAGATCCTGAAAACGGATCCCGAACTCGGCCCGAAAGAAAAGGTTGTTAAAAAGACCGAAAAGGAAGGTCTTTACAACGCACTTGACATCGGCTCCATATGGCTTGAAAGGGAGCTTAAAAAGTAAATAACAATAATGGCAAAAAAAGCCTGCACGGAATCAACCGCGCAGGCTTTTTGATTTGCCGGGTCAGCAAAGCGTTCTTATGATTTCTTCCATTTCCGGCATGTGCTTTTCCATATCCGCAACAAGCGCGAACTGGTTTTTAGCACGCACAAGATTGTGCTGCGGATAAGCGGTTTTAAAATAAACATCGCCGTTGATGTAATCCGTAAGGAACCGCATACCGCATTCAAAGGTCATAAGCAGCGCCGAAAAGGCAAGATGATCTTTTTCGCACTGATTCAGGCTCTGCCCCGCTTCCGAAAGGAAGCCTGCCGCATATGCCTTAAAATAATCAAGATCTATAGAGACCTTACCGAGGTCCGGCTCGTCCTCCGCCGCCGTATTGGCGCCGAAGCGTATGGAATCTCCGAAATCATAGAGCGCAAGACCCGGCATAACGGTATCCAGATCAATAACGCATATCGCTTTCGCGCTGTCCGCGTCAAACATAACATTGTTGAGCTTTGTATCGTTATGCGTTACGCGAAGCGGAAGCTGATTCTGTTCAACAAGTTTAATCAAGCGGGAACAGTAATCCTTTCTTGAAACCACAAACTCTATCATATCCGCGCAGGAATCCGCGCGCCCGGACGGATTCTTTTTAACAGCCGGTAAAAATTCGCTGCAATATCTGTGCTGCGTATTATGGAAATCGGGTATCGTTTCATAAAGCGTATCCGCCGGAAAATCCGAAAGCAGGCGCTGGAACCTGCCGAAAGCGGCGCCGCTTTCGCCGAAAAGCGCCGCGCTGTCCACACTGTTATAGCTGACGGAGTTTGAAACAAATATATATGCTCTGTAACAGTCGCCCGACGAAGTCCTGTAATACTTCTGACCGGATTTTGTTTTGATAAAATGAAGCGTTTCGCGGTTTTCATCGCCGCCGCATTTTTTTATTTCTTTTCTGAGGTAGGAAGTGACGGCAAAAATATTTTCCATAAGCTCGTCTACCCGCTTGAACACATTTTGATTTACCTTTTGCACAACATATTTACGCTCTGTGCCGCCGTCGTCAAACCTGGCAAGATATGTGGAATTTATATGCCCCGAACCGAAAAGCTCGCAGCTAATAAGACTGCCTTTAAAATTGAACTGTTCTAAAACTTCATCCATGATATGCACGAACATTCCCCCTTGTGCAGGCTGATTCCTATTTGTTCATTTTAACACGCGAATATGCTTTTGTAAATAATTTTATGAAAATCAATCCCCCTTGCCAAAACAGACAAGGGGGATTAACGGAAGTAGATATATGGCTATTCACGCCTCAGGGCGTCAATAGGACTCATTTTTGCCGCCTTTTTCGCGGGGTAGATTCCGAAAAACAATCCGACTCCGCAGGAGAAAAGCAGGGCAATCGCTATGATCCAGAAGCTGATATTCGGCTGTATGCTGATAATGGAGCAGGCGATGTAGGCACCCGAAATACCTATCGCAAGCCCTATTACGCCGCCTATCAGGCACAAAATGACGGACTCCGTAAGGAACTGCATGGTAATATTTCTTGTTTTTGCGCCGAGCGATTTTCGTATACCGATCTCCCGCGTTCGCTCCGTGACCGAAACAAGCATGATATTCATTACGCCGATACCGCCTACAATGAGCGAAATGGCGCCGACACACGCTATAAACGCCGTGAGAACGGAAACGATAATATCAACAAGCTCAACATAGGTTGCCATATCTTCCGCCATATAGAGGTTATCCGAATAATTGCTGTGGGCTGCCTTGAGATAATTGACCGCCGCATTGCCGATAGCGTCGTTATCCGCGTCGTCCTCACCTATGACAAATACGGTGGAAACGGTTGCGTCCGAGCCTGTGAGCTGCGCGAGCGTTGTGCAGGGCATAAAGAGGGCGATCGTAAGCGAATCGCCGGTTTGGAACATACTGCTGAATGTACTACTGGTGCCGGTGCTGCTCATAAGCGACTCTACATCCGTAACGCCGCAGAGTCTGATCTTCATTGTTCCGCCGCTTGAGGAGACCGTTATGCTCTCCCCAACAACATCCTCATACCCGAATGCCGATTCCGCGCTGCTGGCGCCTATTAAAGCAACGGAGCTTGCCGCGTTATATTCCTCTTCGGTAAAGAACCTGCCGTACTCGGCGCCGCTGTCAAACAGATACTGAATATCCGAATTAACGCCGATGATCATAACCGTTGCCTCTGTAGCCGTTGAATCTATCGTTGCGGTAGCAAAGCCCATCATCATAGGCGTACAATGGTCCACGCCGTTTATTTTTTCTTTTATATTATCAATATCGTCAAGGGTGATATAATCGCTGTCCGTAGCCTGGGTGGTGTCCACAGTAATCATTACGGCGTTCGCGCCCATATCCTCTATAAGCGAAACGATGTAATCGCGCACGCCGGTACCCGCGCCGATAATCATAATAACGGAGCTGATACCGATTATGATGCCAAGCATTGTCAGCAGCGAGCGCATCCAGTTTGCCCTTATACATTTAATAGCAATTTTAAAACTTTCAGAAATATTCATATCCAAGCCCCGGTTAATTTGTTACTTTGACCTCAAATGTTTCCTCTTCGTAATCGGAGGACGGCGCAGAAATGATCTGATCGCCTACCTTAAGACCGCTTGTAACCTCATATTCCGAATCGGAAACCGCTCCCGTTTCAATAAGTGTTTTTGTAACCGTGCCTTCTTCCTCGTTATAAAGGTAAACATATGTGCCGGTTTTTTCAAGAAGTATGGATTCAATGGGAACAACAACAATATCCTCATAATCGCCGACTTCTATTTCAACATCCACATCAAAGCCTGCAATAATGTTTTCATCTGTATTTTCAACCGAAACGGTGACCTCTACGCCCGCGCTTGAGGAGGTAAGGCTTGAAAGCCCGCTGATGCCGGCAATCGAAGAGCCGAGGCTGTCAAGCAAAGAGCTGTCCGAGCCGCCGGTGGCGGTTGCCGCCTTCGTAAGAACCTCGCCGGAATATGTGCCGTAAGCGGAGGTGATCGTTGCCGACATACCCACTTTAACCTTATGGATATCATATTCGCCGAGCGAGATCGTAACCACCATGGAATCCAGATTTTCAAGCGTTATGCCCGATGAGAGCAGTGTTGTTTGCTCACCGGCGGAAATATCGCAGGCGGTTATCGTGCCGTCAAAAGCGGCTGTCCACCCGGCTTCAAGCTCCTCGCTTGCCTCCGTAACGGTATCCAACGCACTCTTTGCCGATTCCATGATCTGTTTTTTCGCGGTAACCGTGGTGTCCGAAGCGCTGAGCGCATAAAGCTGCTGCTGCGCATACAAAGCGGAAAGCTGAAGCTCCAAAGCAGTAAGCTGCATGGTAGAATTGGAAGCAAAGGACTCTCCTAAAGCGGACCAATCTATGGATGCAAGAGCCGTTTCTATCATATCTACGGCCGTACTGCTGTCAACGGTGAGTTCAGAGCTGTCTATTGCGCCGTCCTTGATAGCCTGCGCCACCGCATCCCCAACATACTCGGCAATCTTATCGGCAGAATAATTGCCGCCGGCAATCTCCTCCGATATCTGCTCCATAACTATGCTGATAATCTCATTCGTCTGCTGCACATCGTCTGTAAGGCTTGTAATGGCTTCAACAAGATCTGTAAGCGCGTCCATAGCGCCCTCTATGGTTGCAGGGTATGTAACCTGCTCTGTGGTTTCGGCTTCCGTTGTGGTTGTTGTCTGCTGGGTCGTAGTCGTTGTAGTGGTTGTTGTAGCTGCGGCAGTGGTTGATTTTGCCGAGGTTGTCGTTATATATGTGACCGCAGACGCGATTTCGCCGCCCAATTTTTCAACCTGCTTTTCAATGCTCTCTATCTGATCATTCAGATCGCTTAAATTGGATTTGGCGGTGCTTTGGTCCTCAACAGCCTCAAGATAAGCGCTTCTTGCCTCCTGGTAAGTGCTTTCAAGACTGCTTATCTGCTCGTCAAGCCCGGAGGTATCAAAGGTGGCGAGGACATCGCCCTCCTTAACCTCATCGCCTGTCTGCACAAACACCTCTTTGACGGTGGCAACCGTGCTTACTTTATATTCCTTTGTTTTACCGGCGGTAACGGTGCCTGTGGCGCTGACGGTTTCATATATAGAGCCTGTGCCGATCGTAGACAGCGTAACACTGGTCTTTTGATTGGAACTTGCCGCAACGGCGATAACAGTGCCGATAATCGCAAGAACAAGCACGATGGATACGGCGATAATAATCTTTTTCTTTTTGCTGTTTTTCTTGATTGTAGCCATTTTTCCAAGACCTCTTAACACAAAATATATAAGGGGCAAGTAAGAAAACCACATACTTCCCCACATCGCCCCTATAGTATAATTCCAATTTGTATAAATGTCAACAACTAATAGTAAAATTACGGCAAGAATTCATCTTTCGTTCACATTTCTGAATGCCGTGCCGCCGCAAGCGCACGCCTGCCGATATCCTTCCTGTAATGCTTGTTTTTAAAGTCTATTTTATCCGCCGCGACATAGGCTTTATCCAGAGCGGCTTTAAGATCCGCCCCAAGCGCCGTTACGCCTAAGACTCTTCCGCCGGAGGTTACAAGCGTATCGTCTTTTAAGGCAGTGCCCGCATGGTAGACGGTGACGCCGTTAAGCTGGCCGTTTTCAAGCCCGGTTATCTCAAGACCCTTTGGATAAGAGCCCGGATACCCGCCCGACGCAATTACAACGCAGGCGCACGCCTCGTCCGACCATTCTATATCCAAATCAGACAGGGATTCATTATTGATAGCCTCAAAAATATCCATGATATCGGTTTTTAAGCGCGGCAGAACGACCTGGGTTTCTGGGTCGCCGAAGCGGCAGTTATATTCAATGACTTTCGGCCCCTTGGGCGTTATCATAAGCCCGAAATAAAGGCAGCCCTTGAATGTTCTGCCCTCTTTATTCATAGCCTCTATCGTTGGAATAAAGATTTTTTTCATACATTCATCGGCTATCTCAGGCGTGTAGTACGGATTCGGGGATACGGTACCCATGCCGCCGGTATTAAGCCCCTTATCGCCGTCCAAGGCACGCTTATGGTCCATGGAGGACACCATTGGCTTTACGCATTTGCCGTCCGTAAACGCAAGCACGGAGACCTCCGGACCTGTAAGAAATTCCTCCACAACAACTTTATTGCCGCTGTTTCCGAAAATCTTATCCTCCATTATGCTTTTAACGCCTGCCTGCGCCTCTTCCAGCGTTTCGGGAATAATGACGCCCTTGCCGAGCGCAAGCCCGTCTGCCTTGATAACCGTGGGAAATTCGTTTTTCTCTTTAATATATGTTATAACATCGGCAGGGTTGTCAAAAACCTTATATTCCGCAGTGGGAATGTTATATTTGAGCATAAGCTCTTTTGAAAACACCTTGGAGCCTTCGATGATTGCGGCAGCGGCGTTCGGCCCGAAGGTTGAAAAGCCCTCTCTGTTCAGCGCGTCTACCATACCCATGACAAGAGGGTCATCCGGCGCAACCACAACAAAATCCGCCTTGATTTCCTTTGCAAGGCTTACAACGCCTTCAATATCGGTTGCCGAAACGGGATAACATTCGGCATCATATGAAATACCGCCGTTGCCGGGGCAACAGGCAATTTCCGTAACCTTAGGTGATTCCTTTATTTTTCTGATAAGAGCATGCTCGCGGCCGCCGCCGCCGACTACAAGAACTTTCATAACGATACTGCCTTTCTGAATAGAATTAAAGAGGTTGAGATATTTCCCCGAATCTTATTTATTTTTATTGATGATCCTTGTTTCTTCCGCTTTCGTTTCAAGATTGATAAAGCGTGTAAAAAGAGACACCTTATTATCTGCGTTCAGATTATCCCATACGCAAGCTGTAAATTCATCAATGTCATTTGACTCCATGCCGACCGGTACGGGCTCGCCCTCAAAGGACGGAATCGGATCGCCGTCGCACTTATATGTATGAATAAAGTGTGCAACGCCTGCCTGCGCAGGATATTCAAAGAAGAAACGCAGGCACTGCGGCTTGCCCATATTGGATTTGAGTATGGAAAGCACATAATCGCCGTTCGGCTTGACAACGCCTGAAATCCTGGGCGTGTAGTTGGGCGCGTCAGGCTCAAACTCACGGGTCAAAAGCGCATGGCGGTAGCAATGACCTTCCTGCATATGATTATATATGGTATCTGTTTGGTCGCCGTTCGTAACGATTGTTTTACCGTCCAGCTTAAGCACCGGATTGTAGATAATAAGGCTTGGGTCCGTCATTTTAGATTCGTCAAACGCCTTGGTGCATATGCCGCCGCGGTCGTTTTCAACAAAAATCCTGTTTCGGCTGTTTTCACTTCTGCCCATAATGAAATAGACAATCGCCGCGTTTTTTCCGTTTGGGGTTTGCCCTAAAACGATTCCCCTGCCCGGATAGGAATTATCCGCAAGAAGCTTTGAAAGAATTTTGATCTCCATAATTTCTCCTTATATGATTTCTGTTTTATTGCCTATGATTTTTATACGCCCCTGGCAGAAAAGTGATACGGCTTCGGGAAGTATTTTCCATTCACATTCCTGCATAACTCTTTTTTGCAGACTCTCCGGCGTATCGCCGTTTAAAACGGGAACTGCTTTCTGCATAATGATCGGGCCGCCGTCGCACTCCTCGGTAACAAAGTGAACCGTGGCGCCCGTAAGCTTGACGCCGCTTGCAAGCACCGCCTCGTGAACATGAAGCCCGTAAAAACCCTTTCCGCAGAACGAGGGAATAAGCGCCGGGTGAACATTCATCATTTTCCCGGGAAATGCTTCTACGATCTGCCCGTCCAGAATCGTCATAAATCCGGCGTAAACGACAAGGTCGGCGTTTCTTTTTAAGAGCTCCTGCGTTACCGCGGCGGTGTACGAATGTATATCCACATAATCCGCCCGCGGCAGAACCGCGGTATCTATACCGTTGCACCTTGCGCGCTCCAGCGCATAAACGCCGGGCTTTGAGGAAATCACGCAGGTTATCCTGCCGTTTTTTATCTCTCCCCTGTTCTGCGCGTCAATAAGAGCCTGCAGGTTTGTTCCGCCGCCTGAAACGAGCACAGCAATATTCAGCATAACTCAACACCCGCTTCACCGGCTTTGATCTCTCCGATTACCGCCGCCTGTTCGCCGCAGGCATTGAGTATATCGACAGCCTCGTCAGCTTTTTCAGCGTCAACGGCAATAACAAGACCGACGCCCATATTAAATGTATTATACATATCCCTTTCGGGTATACTGCCGATATTTTGAATCAGATCAAATATAGGCTTTTTGAAGCACTTGCTTTTTTCTATAACTGCGGTACAGCCCTCCCTGAGCATACGGGGCACATTTTCGTAAAAGCCGCCGCCCGTGATATGCGAAACCGCGTTTACGCGAACGCTCTGCATCAGGCGCAAAAGGGGCTTTACATAGATTCTTGTAGGCGTCAGCAGCTCTTCCCCAAGGGGTCTATCAAGCTCGGAATATGAATTCAAAATTGTTTTTTCGTTGATATCAAAGACCCTTCTGACAAGGGAAAAGCCGTTTGAATGAACGCCGGATGAAGCGACGCCTATAAGCGCGTCGCCGGCTTTCAGGTTTTCCCCCGAAACAAGCTGATCCTTTTCCCCGATGCCGACGGTAAATCCGGCAAGGTCATATTCCTCATCCGGCATAAGACCGGGATGCTCGGCTGTTTCGCCGCCTACAAGCGCGCAGCCTGCCTGCACGCAGCCGTCGGCAACGCCTTTGACAATCTGCTCTATCTTTTCCGGATAATTTTTGCCGCAGGCGATATAATCCAAAAAGAACAGAGGCTTTGCGCCGCTGCACGCAACATCGTTTACGCACATGGCAACGCAGTCTATTCCTATGGTATCGTGCTTATCCATAAGAAAAGCAAGTTTCAGCTTTGTGCCGACGCCGTCTGTTCCGCTGACGAGCACCGGATTTTTATACTCCGCGGCGCCGAGCTCAAACATACCGCCGAAGCCGCCTATTGAACCGATAACGCCGGGTATTTCGGTTTTTTTTACATGTTTTTTAATGAGTTCCACAGACTCGTAGCCCGCCGTTACATCTACGCCGGCGGCAGCATAGCTGTTGCTGAAGCTTTTTTGCATAATCTTAGCCCTTCCTGTTAGATATCCTTTAATTTTTCCTGAAGCGCCTTATCCTTTTCTATAACAGCTTCAGCCATTTCGGCGCGCATGGCTTTCAGCTTGGATGCCAATACATCGTCGCCAACCGCCAGGATCTCCGCCGCGAGCAGCGCGGCGTTTTTAGCGGCGTTTACGCCGACCGTGGCAACCGGAATTCCGGGAGGCATCATAACTGTTGCAAGCATGGCGTCCATACCGTCCAGCACTTTAGCCGAGCAAGGGATACCGATAACCGGCAGCGTGGTGCTTGCGGCAAGCACGCCCCCAAGATGCGCCGCCATACCGGCAGCCGCAATGATAACGCCGAAGCCGTTATCGGCGGCGTTTTCCGCAAATTCCTGCGCCTGCTTCGGCGTTCTGTGGGCACTCATGACCCTTACTTGCGTTTCAATGCCCAGTTCCCTGAGCTGTTTTATTGCAGGGGTCACAACGGGCAAATCACTGTCCGACCCCATAATAACCGCGACCTTTTTCATAAGCAAAACCTCCTTTGATAATGTACTATTTTACATTATATACACGCTTTTTTCAATAGATAGAAAAAGAAAAAGGAGCGCAAAATAAACGCTCCTTTAAATATTTATACAAGTTCGATGAAACACATCTCCGCAGCGTCTCCGCGGCGAGGACCTGTTTTGATTATGCGGCAATAACCGCCGTTTCTGTCCTCATACTTAGGTGCAATCTCGTCAAAAAGTTTTTTAACAACATCTTCCTTAGTTACATATGCAAGAACACGCCTTCTTGACGCGAGTGTGTTTTCCTTGCCGAAAGTGATCATTTTCTCGGTCATGGCACGAACTTCTTTCGCTCTGGTAACGGTAGTTTCGATTCTGCCGTTCTCCAAAAGGTGAGTTACCATTCCTCTGAGCATTGCCTTTCTGTGATCGGTAGGTCTGCCCAATTTTCTGGTACCTGGCATAGAAATTCCCTCCTTTAGTCGTCATCATGACTGAGCGAAAAGCCGAGAGAAGCAAGCTTTTGAACAACTTCATCAAGGCTCTTGCGCCCAAGGTTTCTGACTTTCATCATATCTTCTTCAGATTTTGCAATCAAATCTTCAACAGTATTGATACCCGCTCTCTTAAGGCAGTTGAATGAACGAACCGAAAGATCGAGCTCTTCAATGGTCATTTCAAGAACTTTTTCTTTGCCGTCCTCTCCCTTTTCAACCATGATTTCCTGATTGCCGACATCTTCCGAAAGGTCAACGAAAAGCTTCAGGTGGTCGTTAAGTATCTTGGCGGCAAGAGAAGCTGCTTCATCGGCAGGTATAGTACCGTCTGTTTCAACATCAAGAATGAGTTTATCAAGATCTGTCTGCTGGCCGACACGGGTATTTTCCACCGTGTAATTGACCTTAAGAACGGGTGTATAGATAGAATCTATAGCGATGGTGCCGATGGGAAGATCCATAAGCTGCTTATTACGGTCGCACGGTACATAGCCCCTGCCGCTGTTGGCGGTAAGCTCCATAACCACATCTGCGCCCTCATCAAGATAAGCGATATGAAGATCCGGATTAAGGATTTCCACATCAGAGCCGTGCTCTATATCGCCGGCGGTGATTTCCCCTTCTCCGCTGGCTTTTATATAAAGGGTTTTCTGGCTTTCATCATGGATCTTAAGAACGATGTTTTTAAGGTTCAAAACAATTTCCGTTACATCCTCCCGAACATGGGGAATGGTGGAAAATTCATGCAATACACCATCAATCTTAACGGAAGTAACAGCGTAGCCCGGAAGAGAAGAAAGAAGAACTCTTCTCATGCTATTGCCAAGCGTTGTGCCGAAGCCTCTTTCAAGCGGCTCAACAACAAATCTGCCAACGCTTCTGCTTCCCTGAGTAGATAAATCTACTATCTCGATATTCGGCTTATCAATTTCAATCATTTAAAAGCCTCCTAAAAAATATTTGTTCCAAACAACAGAAATGATCAACTATTATTTAGAATAGAACTCTACGATGAGGTGCTCCTCAACGGGCGTCATTATCTCTTCTCTTTCCGGTGCTCTGAGAACCTTTACCTGCATAGCGTCCTTATCAGCCTCCATCCACTGCGGAACGGGACGGGCGCCGTTGCTTTCAACAAGATTCTTGAATTCATCCGTGGTTTTGCTGTTATCCCTTACGGAAATAACATCACCTGCTGATACGAGATAAGAAGGAATATCAACCTTATGCCCGTTTACAGCAAAATGAGCATGGTTTACAAGCTGGCGAGCCTGAGCCCTTGAGCTTGCAAAACCGCTCTCGTAAACAATATTGTCTAAGCGGCTTTCACAAAGCTGAAGAAGATTTGTACCTGTAACGCCATCTTTTCTTTCAGCCATAAGGAAATATTTGTGGAACTGACTTTCGGAAAGGCCGTAATAGCGGCGCGCGCTCTGCTTAGCGCGAAGCTGCATGCCGTATTCCGAAGTTTTTTTACGATTCTGACCGTGCTGGCCGGGCGCGTATGAACGACGCTCAAGCGCACATTTACCTGTATAGCATCTGTCACCTTTCAGGAAGAGCTTTTTGCCCTCGCGGCGGCAAAGCTTGCAGGCAGGTCCTGTATATCTTGCCATATCAAGTAACCTCCATTAAAAACTATACGCGGCGTCTCTTAGGCGGACGGCAGCCGTTGTGCGGGATAGGAGTAACATCCTTAATAAGAGTAACCTGAAGCCCAACCGTTTCAAGCGCTCTGATAGCGGATTCACGGCCTGAACCCGGCCCCTTAACATAAACCTCAACTGATTTCATACCGTGCTCCATAGCGGCCTTGGCAGCTGTTTCCGCAGCAGTCTGGGCAGCGAACGGGGTAGATTTTCTTGAGCCCCTGAAGCCCATTTCACCGGCGGACGCCCAGGATACGGCGTTGCCCTGCATATCGGCAATGGTTACGATAGTGTTGTTGAAGGTTGACTGAATATGAACTGTACCACGCTCAATGTTTTTCTTTTCACGGCGTTTGCGTGTGGCAGTGGTCTTTTTAGTAGCCATACTTTCTGTTTCCTCCTACAATTATTTCTTCTTGTTTGCAATGGTCTTTTTAGGACCTTTTCTTGTGCGGGCATTGTTTTTGGAGGTCTGGCCTCTTACCGGCAGACCCTTTCTGTGACGAATGCCGCGATAGCAACCGATTTCTATAAGTCTTTTGATATCGAAAGCGACATCTCTGCGAAGGTCGCCTTCTACGGTTACATTCTTTTCAATGTAATCACGGATCTTGGAAACCTCATCCTCGGACAAATCTCTGCAGCGAGTGTCCGGATTGATTCCCGTAGCGTTGATAATTTGAGTAGCTGTTGTTCTGCCGATACCGTAAATATAGGTAAGGCCGATTTCTACTCTCTTATCGTTTGGTAAGTCAACACCTGAAATTCGTGCCATATTACTGTTTACCTCCGATTATTCATTCAGGATCAGCCCTGACGCTGTTTGTGCTTTGGATTTTCACAGATAACCATTACTTTTCCATTGCGCTTGATAACTTTGCATTTATCGCAAATTGGCTTAACAGAAGGTCTAACTTTCATTTTAATATCCTCCTTAATTTACTTCGAGCGCCATATGATACGGCCTTTTGTAAGGTCGTAGGGTGACATCTCGATTGTTACCTTATCACCGGGAAGAATTCTGATATTGTTCATACGAAGCTTTCCGCTGATATGTGCCAAAATAATGTGGTCGTTTTGAAGCGAAACCTTAAAGGTTGTGTTAGGTAATACCTCGACCACTGTACCTTCAACTTCAATCATATCTGACTTTGACATCAATTTACCTCGCTGATTTTACGAATAGAGATGTTAAAATTTATCTGGAATCACATCGCGGCGTAATCGCCAACAATTGATTTAGCTTTCATATTTTGGTCATAATCACAGGACCGTCCGGCGTAATGGCTACCGTATGCTCAAAATGGGCAGACAATTTTCCGTCCTGGGTAACGATAGTCCAGCCGTCTGAAAGCTGCTTTACCTTGTAGGTTCCCTGATTGATCATCGGTTCAATTGCCAATGTCATTCCGGGTAAGAGTCTGATACCACGACCTTCGTGTCCGAAGTTGGGTACACTTGGATCTTCATGAAGCTTTGTCCCCACGCCGTGACCGACAAAATCGCGAACAACGCTGAAGCCGCGCTCCTCACAATATGTCTGCACTGCATGACCTATATCGCCGATCCTGTTGCCGGGTACCGCCTGCTCAATGCCTTTATAAAGGCTCTCGCGGGTGGTATCTATCAGCCGCTTTGCCTCGGGGGAGCAAGCCCCGGCAGCAAAAGTGGCAGCATTATCGCCGTTATAGCCGTTCTTCGCGGCACCCAAATCAATGCTGACGATATCGCCCTCGCGGATGATACGGTCTTTCTTCGGGATGCCGTGAATCACTTCATTGTTTATGGAAATACATGCGGTGGCAGGGAAATCGTACAAGCCGAGGAAATTGGGAACAGCGCCCCTTTTCCGGATAAGGTCATAAGCGATCTTATCTATTTCCTTTGTGGAAACTCCGGGCCGTACAGCCTCGCCCGCCGCCATTAATGCTTCAGCAGAGATCTTGCAGGCTTCTTTCATAAGCTCAAGCTCTCTTCTGCTTTTAAGCACTACCATGTTAATCCTCCAACGCCTTGAAGACAAGGGCGGTAGTATCCGCTACCTCCTCCTGACCTTCAACAACTACAAGCTTTCCGAGCTCACGGTAAAAGTCCTTTAAGGGCTCCGTCATTTCGTGATACTCTTTAAGCCTTGCTATGACTGTTTCGGGAGAATCGTCTTTTCTGAGAACGAGCTCTCCTCCGCAGGCATCGCAAACGCCCTCTTCAGCGGGCTTTTTATAAATAATGTGGTAGGAATTGCCGCATTTGGAGCAAACGCGCCTACCGGACATTCTTGCGGTTATCTTTGAATCGGGTACCTCGATATCAAGCACCTTATCTATTCTCACGCCCATAGCCTCAAGCGCTTCCGCCTGAGGTATGGTGCGGGGAAAACCGTCAAGAATAAAACCGTTTTTACAATCCTCTTGGGAAAGTCTTTCCTTAACTATGCCGATAACAACATCATCCGGAACGAGCTGGCCCGCTTCCATAAAAGCCTTTGCCTTTAAGCCCATTTCCGTACCCTCTTTTAAAGCGGCGCGAATCATATTACCGGTTGAAACGGCGGGAATGCCATATTTTTCAACAATTCTTTCAGCCTGTGTGCCTTTGCCTGCACCCGGAGCTCCGAGAAGTATTAAATTCATAGCCCTCACCCTTTCAATTAATCAAGAAAGCCTTTATAGTGGCGCATCATCATCTGTGATTCGAGCTGGCGAACCGTTTCAAGTGCTACGCCGCACAGAATGATTACCGATGTACCGCCCAGCGTTACCGAGAAGCCGCCGTCTGAGCCGCCGTCCTCAAGCGGCAGAATCGCCGCGTCGCAAATCAGCGACCAAACGATCGGGAGAAGAGCGACTACCGAGAGCATAAGCGTACCGATAAGCGTAAGCCGCATAAGAACTCTGAAAATATAATCAGATGTGGGCTTGCCGGGGCGAATACCCGGAATAGAGCCGTTGTTCTTGCGAAGATTGTTTGCCATTTCGATGGGGTTGTACTGAATGGTGCTATAGAAATAACCGAAGAAGATTATGAGCACAAAGTACATGCCCGCATACCACCAGGAATCGCTTTGGAAAGCGTTGAAGAAGCTCTCCCAGAATGTGCCCTCATACGAATCTGATGAAAGGAACATCTGAACCGTACCCGGAAGTGAAAGGATGGATGACGCGAAGATGATGGGAAGAACACCGCTCATATTGACCTTGATAGGCATATTGGTGGACTGCCCGCCGTACATTTTACGGCCTACGACGCGCTTCGCATACTGAATGGGGATCCTTCTTTCGGCATTATCCATAAATACGATATAAACGATCATAAGAAGGAATACTATAAATATAGCCGGAACAAGGAAATTATAAACCATACGGCCTGTTTCAAGATAAGAGATATACTGCCTGATTATGGTTGGGAATCTTGAAACGATACCGGCAAAAAGTATGATAGAAATACCATTGCCGATTCCGGAAATGTTGATTTGCTCGCCGAGCCACATGATGACCGCGGTGCCGGCAGTGAGTACCAGAACGATAACAATCGCCTGGAAAACCGCAGCAAAGCCGGTGAAATCAGCGCCGCTGGAATCCGTCATAAGATAGTCGTTAGAGCGAAGGAAGAAGTAATAAGCAAGGGACTGAAGAAGCCCGAGCACTACGGTTACGACGCGAGTGATGGAAGCAATCTTCTTTCTTCCCTCTTCCCCTTCTCTCTGCAGCCTCTCAAGCGCCGGAATCGCGACGGCAAGAAGCTGCATGATAATGGACGCGTTGATATACGGCGTAACAGACATTGCGAATATCGTGCCGTAGGTGAACGCGGAGCCGGTCATAAGACTGAGATATGTGAGAATCGTATTGCCCTTGCCGACTTCGATTTCGCCGGCAATATCAAGGAACGGCACCGGAATAAACGAGCCAATCCTGAAAACAAGAATGATAAACGCCGTAAACAGCAATTTTCTTCTTATTTCAGGAACTTTCCAGGCATTGAAGATGGTTTTGATCATTTATAACACCTCCACGGTGCCGCCTGCAGCTTCAATCTTTGCCTTTGCGGCATCACTGACTGCATTTACCTTAACAGTAAGAGCCTTTGTAAGCTCACCCCTTGCAAGGACTTTGATACCGTCAAGCTCCTTTTTGATAAGCCCGCACGCCTTAAGGCTTTCCGTATCAACGGTTGCGCCCGCCTCAAATCTTTCTTCAAGAGAAGAGAGGTTCACAACCGCATACTCTGTGCGGAAAATATTGTTGAATCCCCTTTTGGGAACGCGCCTCTGGAGAGGCATCTGGCCGCCCTCGAAGCCGGGTCTGCGGCTGTAGCCGGAGCGGGCCTTGGCGCCCTTATGGCCTTTACTGGCAGTTTTGCCCTGACCTGAGCCGGCGCCTCTGCCGATTCTTTTAACTGCTTTCTTTGAGCCCTCAGCAGGAGAAAGTTCGTGTAATTTCATATTCTTGCGCCTCCTCTTATGCTTCCTGAGCTTCTACAAGGTGAGAGATCTTCTTGATCTTTCCCTTTGTCTGTTCATTGTTCGGCTGAACGGTTACATTGCCAATCTTGCGAAGACCAAGCGAGTGGGCCGTGGCAATCTGATCCTTTTTGCAGCCGATAAGGCTTTTCTTCAAAGTGATTTTAATATCTGCCATTTTCCACCCTCCTTATTCAAAGATCTTCTTAACAGACTTGCCGCGGACAGCAGCTACCTGCTCTGCGGTGCGCAGCTGTGCAAGACCGTTCAAGGTTGCTCTTACAACATTATAAGGGTTGTTTGACCTTATAGCCTTTGTACGAATATCAGAGATGCCTACGGTTTCTACTACCGCACGAACGGGACCGCCGGCAATAACGCCGGTACCCTGAGGAGCGGGCATAAGGAGCACCTCGCCGGCGCCGTACTTGCCTTTTACCTCATGCGGGATTGTAGTGCCTCTTAAAGCAACTCTCATTACATTCTTTTTAGCGTCCTCTATACCCTTGCGGATAGCGTCAGGAACCTCGCCGGACTTGCCGACGCCGAAGCCTACAAGGCCATTGCCGTCGCCGACAACTACAAGAGCTGAGAACTTATAGATACGACCGCCCTTTACGGTTTTGGAAACGCGGTTAATTTTTACAACTCTTTCTTCAAGTTCCATTGAAGACACATCTATCTTTGTCATAAAGCATAATCCTCCTTCTTTAGAACTTAAGTCCGCCTTCACGGGCGCCGTCCGCTACAGCGGCAACACGACCGTGATAAACATAACCGCCGCGGTCAAATACGCATTGCTCAATGCCCTTTGCCTTGGCTCTTTCCGCCAGTGTTTTGCCGACAGCCTTAGCTGCCTCTACATTACCGCCGTAAGCGGCGAAATCCTTTTCAACAGTTGAAGCCTGAGCGAGCGTTACGCCGGCAACATCGTCGATAAGCTGAACATAAATATTGCTGAGGGAGCGATATACATTGAGCCTGGGACAATCAACTGTGCCGGAAATCTTTCTGCGCACTCTCTGGTGGCGTCTTTTTCTTGCCTTATTCGCATCCTGTCTTGAAACCAAAGTAATTCACTCCTTCCCTTATTTCTTACCTGCTTTGCCCTCTTTGCGGCGGATATGCTCGTCTGCATACTTGATGCCCTTGCCCTTATACGGCTCGGGCGGCCTCTTTTCGCGAACCTGAGCAGCGAACTGACCTACCGCCTGCTTATCTGCACCTGAAATAACGATCTGGTTTGCAGTAGGGCATTCTATTTTAATGCCCTCGGGAGCAGTCATTGTTACCTGATGTGAATAGCCGAGGTTCATAACGAGGTTGCTGCCCTGCATCTGAACACGGTAACCAACACCGTTAACCTCAAGCACCTTTTTGAAGCCGTTTACAACGCCCTCTACCATATTGTTGATAAGAGCGCGGGTAAGGCCGTGAAGGGATCTGTTTTCCTTTTCGTCATTCGGTCTGGAGCAGGTGATCACGCCGTCCTCAACATTTACGCTGATATTGGGGTGCTTATCCATTGAAAGCGTGCCGTTCGGCCCCTTAACGGTGATTGCATTGCCGTTGATCTGAACATCAACTCCAGCCGGTACTGTAATTGGCTTTAAGCCTATACGAGACATACCTTACTGCACCTCCTTACCATACAAACGCAAGGACTTCGCCGCCGACATTCTGCTTGCGGGCTTCCTTATCCGTCATAACGCCCTTTGATGTGGAAATGATCGCCACACCGAGGCCCTTCATTACCTTGGGCATATCCTCTACATTGGAATAAATGCGGAGGCCCGGCTTGGAAACTCTGCGAAGACCTGTGATAACCTGTGATTTGCCTTCTCCGTATTTAAGGGTTACACGGATAACACCCTGTTTATCATCTTCAATGACTTTGAATGATTTGATATAACCTTCATCAACAAGAATCTGAGCAATTGCCTTCTTCATCTTTGACGCAGGAATATCTACTGTATCGTGTTTTGCCGAATTAGCGTTACGAATTCTTGTAAGCATATCAGCAATAGGGTCTGTAATATGCATTGATATTTCCTCCTTATAAATTTAGCAATTTCCCATATCTTACCAAGAAGATTTTGTTACTCCGGGGATCTCGCCGTTATGGGCAAGCTCTCTGAAGCAGATACGGCATACGCCATACTTACGAAGATAAGCATGGGGTCTACCGCAGATCTTACATCTGTTGTAAGCTCTTGTAGAATACTTAGCGGGCTTTGCCGCTTTAACTTTCAGAGATGTTTTAGCCACGATATTCCCTCCTTACTCTGCAAACGGAGCGCCCAGAAGCCTGAGCAGCTCTCTGCCTTCTTCATCCGTACCGGCAGTCGTTACCATAATTATATCCATACCGCGAACGGCGTCAATCTTATCGTAATCGATTTCAGGGAAAATCAACTGCTCCTTGATGCCCATGGCATAGTTGCCGCGGCCGTCAAAAGAATTGGGGTTGATTCCTCTGAAGTCACGAACTCTCGGAAGCGCAAGATTGAAGAATCTGTCAAGAAATTCATACATCTTATCACCGCGAAGAGTAACCTTAACGCCGATCGGCATGCCTTCACGCAGCTTGAAGTTTGCTACTGACTTCTTTGCGCGGCATACAATCGGTTTTTGACCTGTTATAACGCTGAGGTCATTGATGATGGCGTCTACAACCTTTGAATTGTCGCGCGCCTCACCGCAGCCTACATTGAGAACAATCTTGTCAAGCTTAGGGATTTGCATAACAGACTTGTACTCAAATTTTTTCATAAGAGCCGGAGCGATTTCGCTCAAATAGGCTTCTTTTAATCTTGCAGCCATCGGTTATGTGCCTCCCTTTCTTAAAATTCATTCGCGCACTGCTTGCACACGCGCTTACCGTCTTTATGACCTACACGGGTAGCCTTACCGCACTTGGGGCAAACAAGCTGTACCTTAGAAGCATAGAGCGCGGATTCCACGGGAACCAGACCGCCCTGATCGCCCATCTTACGGGGCTTCACATGCTTTGTTACAATGTTTACCTTTTTAACGATAACCTTTCCCTCTTTGGGGCTGACGGCGATAACCTCGCCCTTAACGCCCTTTGACTTACCGCTGAGTACCATAACGGTATCACCGGTTTTAACAAACATTTTACTCATACAAGGCACCTCCATTAAAGTACTTCCGGAGCGAGAGAGAGAATCTTCATATAATCCTTATCACGAAGCTCTCTGGCTACCGGACCGAAAATACGGGTGCCACGAGGGGTTTTATCCTCTTTGATAATTACGGCAGCATTTTCATCAAAACGAATGTACTGACCGTCGTCACGACGTACACCTTTAGTTGTACGAACGATGACTGCTTTAACAACTTCGCCTTTTTTTACAACGCCGTTGGGGGCTGCCTTTTTGACAGTGGCAACGATAACATCGCCGATATTCGCATATCTTCTGCCCGAACCGCCGAGAACGCGAATGCAAAGGATCTCTTTCGCGCCGGTGTTGTCTGCAACTTTAAGACGACTTTCCTGTTGTATCACAGCATTTTCCTCCTTCGTACTGCAAAATAACACTTTGCATCTTGCAGTTATTATTTCATTTAACTAAATATCAAAAGCTGTAATTCGAAATGATTACTTAGCCTTTTCAACAATTTCAACAACGCGCCATCTCTTATCCTTGCTGAGCGGGCGGGTTTCCATAATCAGAACCTTATCGCCTACATTGCAGGTATTTTCCTCATCATGCGCCTTGTATTTAACCGTGCGGTTGATGATTTTTCCGTAAAGCGGGTGGCGAACTCTGTCTTTGATGGAAACAACAACCGTTTTATCCATCTTATTGCTTGATACTACGCCAACTCTTGTTTTTCTGAGGTTTCTTTCGCTCATAATAAACTACCTCCTGTCTTAAGAATTTGAGTCTGCAAGCTCTATCTCACGCTCAACGGTTTTGATGCGTGCGATGTCTTTTCTTACAGCCTTGATTCTCATGGGATTGTCGAGCTGGTTGATCGCCTGCTGGAAATGGAGATTAAAGAGCTCTTCTTTAAGCTCCGCAAGCTTAGCCGCGCGCTGTTCGGCGCTGAGCTTCTTGATTTCAGCTGCTTTCATTATTGCTCGCCCCCCTCTTCTTTAACTACAAACTTACATTTGATAGGAAGTTTATTTGCCGCAAGGCGCATAGCCTCGCGCGCTACAGTCTCATCTACGCCGGCAAGCTCAAACATAACTCTGCCGGGCTTAACAACGGCTACCCAGTAATCAACATTACCTTTACCTTTACCCATACGGGTATCGGCAGGTCTGGCAGTGATCGGCTTATCCGGGAAAATCTTAATCCATACCTTACCGCCACGCTTTGTATAACGAGTCATGGCGATACGCGCTGCCTCTATCTGAGCTGCGGTGATCCATGCAGGCTCCGCTGCCTGAAGGCCGTACTGGCCGTAAGTTACCTTATTGCCCCTTGTAGCCTCACCGGTCATACGACCTCTGTGCTGCTTACGGTGCTTCACACGCTTTGGTAAGAGCATTAACGATTTCCTCCTTCCCTACGCCTTGAGCCTCTGTTGTTATCCTTATTATCTCTGCGGCGGTAGTTGTTGCTTCTTCTCTGGGGTCTGTTTCTGCTTTCGCGGAGAACTTCACCCTGATAGATCCATGTTTTTACACCGATTCTGCCGTAGGTGGTTGCCGCCTCTGCGGTACCGTAATCAATATCGGCGCGAATTGTCTGAAGCGGAATAGTGCCTTCCTTATAGGTTTCGGAACGGGCGATTTCCGCACCGCCTATACGGCCGGATACCTGAACCTTAATACCGCGGGCGCCCCATCTCATTGTATTTCTGATCGCCTGCTTAACGGCGCGGCGGAAAGAAACACGCTTTTCAAGCTGGGTTGCGATACTCTGAGCAACAAGCGTTGCATTGAGATCCGGCTGCTTGATTTCTATGATGTTGATGAATATTTCTTCATTCTTTTTACCGAGCTTCTTTGCGCAGATAGCCTTAAGCTTTTCAATCTCCGCGCCCTGCTTACCGATAACCATACCGGGCTTTGCGCAGTGAATATTAATTCTTACGCGCTTTGCGTCACGCTCGATTTCTACCTTGGGAACACCAGCGCTTTTGAGCGTTTCGAGCAGATATACGCGAAGATTGTGGTCTTCAATAAGCGTATTGCCGAAATCCGCCTTTTTAGCGTACCAGCGGGAGTCCCAGTTTTTGATAACGCCGATTCTTAAACCGGTAGGATTACATTTCTGTCCCATTTAACTTTTCCTCCTCGCTTAGTCTTCCATTTCCGAAACGGTAATGGTGATGTGTGATGTTCTCTTATTTATTCTGTAAGCTCTGCCCTGCGCTCTGGGGCGGATTCTTTTAAGAGTCGGGCCCGCAGTAACATTGCAGTAGCTTACATACAGTCTTGTTACATCCATATTATTGTTGTTCTCCGCGTTTGCCATAGCAGACTTAAGAACCTTTTGAAGCGGCTCTGTAGCAGCTTTGGGAGTGTGCTTAAGAATAGCCATAGCCTTATCACAGGGCTGATTTCTTATTAAATCAAGAACGATCTGTACCTTTCTGGGAGAAATACGAACATATGTTGCTTTTGCTGTTGCTTCCATAGTGAATTCTCCTTTCGATTACTTAGATGTTTTTGAGCCTGCGTGGCCGCGGAATGTTCTTGTGGGCGCGAACTCGCCGAGCTTGTGACCAACCATATCCTCTGTTACATAAACGGGAACATGCTTTCTGCCGTCGTGAACGGCAAATGTGTGTCCTACGAACTCAGGGAAGATAGTTGAACTTCTTGACCAGGTCTTAATAACCTGCTTATCGCCCTTTTCGTTAAGGGCAGCTACTTTTTTATAAAGGCTTTCTTCAACATAAGGGCCTTTCTTAGTGCTTCTACTCATCTAACTTCTCCTTTCCTCTTATTTACCGTTACGGCGTCTTACAATCATCTTATTTGAAGCCTTTTTCCTGTTACGCGTCTTATAACCGAGAGCAGGCTTGCCCCAAGGAGTAACAGGGCCCGGACGGCCGATCGGTGATTTACCTTCACCACCGCCGTGCGGATGGTCATTCGGGTTCATAACAGAACCGCGGACAGTGGGTCTCCAGCCCATGTTGCGCTTACGGCCGGCTTTACCGATCTTGACATTTGCGTGATCCGCATTGCCGACAACGCCGACGGTTGCCATACAATCTGCCGGAACATTGCGAAGCTCGCCGGACGGGAGCCTGAGAAGCGCGTAAGGACCTTCAAGCGCCATAAGCTGCGCGCTGTTTCCCGCAGAACGGGCAAGCTGAGCGCCCCTGCCGGGATAAAGCTCAACATTGTGGATAACCGTACCGACGGGGATATTCTTGAGCGGAAGCGCGTTGCCCGCTACGATATCCGCCTCAGGACCGGCAACGACTGTTGCGCCTACCTTGAGGCCTTCTGGAGCTATAATGTAGCTCTTAACGCCGTCTTCATACTGGATAAGGGCAATGTGCGCCGAGCGGTTGGGATCGTACTCGATTGTTTTTACGGTAGCCGGCACATCAAACTTCTGCCTCTTGAAATCAATTACGCGGTATTTTCTTCTGTTTCCGCCGCCGCGGTGACGCACGGTTATTCTTCCGTAAGAGTTACGGCCTGATTTTTTGCTTAAGGGTTCAAGCAAAGATCTTTCAGGCGCAACTTTAGAGAGGGAAGAATAATCTGTTACCGACATATTTCTCCTGGACGGAGTGGTCGGCTTATAATTTTTTATAGCCATTATTATTTTTCCTTTCTGAATAACTTTGCGAAGAGATGGCACTCTTCATACCTCATCATTCGAAATTTCTCTAATATATTTAATGTATAAAATAACTGCGCGGGCAGATTACATCATACCGTTGAAGAATTCGATTTCCTTGGAATCCTCGGTAAGCGTAACAATGGCCTTTTTCCACGAGGGAGTGTAGCCCTTGTTCATGCCCTGGCGGCGCTCATGACCGCGTACATTCATTGTGTTTACCTTGGCAACCTTTGTGCCGGGGAAAACCTCTTCGACAGCCTTGGCTATCTGTATCTTATTAGCGTCCTTCGCTACCTTGAAGGTATATTTCTTATCTAAAAGCCCTGTCATAGACTCTTCTGTAATGATAGGCTTCAGTATGATGTCGTGAGCTGTTTTCATTACGCATATACCTCCTCAATCTTCTTTGCCGCGTCCTTCAGAACAACAAGGTTGTTGCAGTTGAGAATATCGTAAACGCAGAGCGTGTTTACGGTTGCGACCTTTACGCCTTTGATATTGCGGGCGCTCTTGTAGATTGTTTCATTGTTCTCTGCAAGGACGAGAAGAACCTTCTTGCCGGTTTTGAGCTTGGAAAGCATTTCTGCAACGGACTTTGTTTTGATTTCCTCAAGCTCCATCTTATTGAGAACGAGCATCTCCGACTCCGCAACCTTTGAGGAAAGAGCGGATTTCATTGCCAGCCTCTTTACCTTTTTGTTGACATTTACCTTGTACTTTCTGGGCTTGGGGCCGAGAGCTACGCCGCCGTGTGTCCACTGCGGGCTTCTTGTTGAGCCCTGACGGGCACGGCCTGTTCCCTTCTGCCTCCACGGCTTTGCTCCGCCGCCTGAAACCTCGGAACGGGTGAGCGTGGACTGTGTGCCCTGACGCTGTGCAGCGAGATAGCTTACAACAGCAAGATGCATTGCATATTTATTCGGCTCAATGCCGAAAACGGAATCCGCAAGCTCAAGCTTTGATGTTTTGCGGCCTTCCTGGTTATAAACCTGAACCTGTGCCATTATAATCTCTCCTTTCCTTAAGCCTTAACAGCGTCTGCAACAACAACAATGCCGCCCTTGGGGCCGGGAACGGCGCCCTTGATGGCGATAAGGTTGTTTTCGTTGTCTACTTTAACAACCAAAAGATTCTGGATGGTTACTGTTTCGTGACCGTAGTGGCCTGCCATCTTTCTGCCCTTGAATACTCTTGAGGGGCTTGAGCAGGCGCCCAGAGAACCCTGGTGACGGGCGTTCGGGCCCGTGCCGTGTGATTCACGAAGCCTTGAAAAGTTCCAGCGCTTTATTGCACCGGCGGTTCCGTGACCCTTTGAAGTGCCCTTTACATCTACGATTTCGCCCTCTGCGAAGGTTTCAGCCTTAATGATATCGCCGACATTGAGTGCCGAGCAATCCTCAAGGCGGAACTCCTTAAGCGTTTTCTTGGGGGCAACATCATTCTTTGCAAAATGACCCTTGAGCGGCTTGTTGAGCTTGTTTACCTTAACATCGCCGAAGCCCACCTGAACTGCCTCATAGCCATCGTTCTCCATCGTTTTCTTCTGGGTAACAACGCAGGGACCGGCTTCAATTACAGTTACTGGGATCACCTTGCCGTTTTCGTCAAAGATCTGAGTCATACCGATCTTTTTGCCGATAATACCTTTTTTCATTGATTTTTCCTCCTTGGTTATTGGTTGGTTTCCCAACTTGACCTCGTCAAACGCGAATGCGATTAAAGCTTAATCTCAATATCCACGCCTGCCGGGAGCTCAAGATTCGTCAGCGCTTCAACTGTTTTATTTGAAGGCCTGAGAATATCTATGAGTCTTTTGTGTGTTCTCTGCTCAAACTGTTCACGGCTGTCCTTATACTTGTGAACGGCTCTTAAAATCGTGATAACTTCCTTCTCTGTGGGAAGCGGGATGGGACCGCTTACCTGAGCGCCGGTGGCTTTTGCAGTTTCAACGATTTTTTCAGCTGCCTGATCAACAAGACTGTGGTCATAGCCTTTAAGCCTGATGCGGATTTTTACTTTGCTTGCTGCCATTTACTTTTCCTCCTGAAAAATATTGGTGCGAGACTTTACCTGAACATTCATTCCACCCACCCGCGTGTTTCAAGGCTGCTCATTTAAAAACCGAATGACAGCATATCATTCGGGCAGCCTTTGCGCGGAGCAGACATACGCAAGCTATCTGCACAAAGGAATGAAAATCACAGTATAATTTCGCCCGGTTTAAAATCGGACATACTCCGCCGAAATTCCCGCCCTTGGGTAAGGCGCCACCTCCGGCATCATCGCATATCTTTGCGGAGCATATAATAGCATATTATAATATAGCTATCTCCACATGCCCGTCTATTATATATAATCGGGCAGCCTTTGTCAAGAAAAAAATGTAAAAAAAGAAAAAAATTTTTTCGTCACTTTTAACAAACTTTTTTTGAATAATTTTGCAGTCTTGCACAAAAAAACGCGTCCCCTGCCAGGAGACGCGATAAACGAACATAACATTCGTTTTATGCCTATTCAATTACTCATACGAGCCGATAAACAGTGCGTTGAGAGACGCTTCTTCAGTATCAAAATTATTGGCGCTCGGAACGGCGTTTATCACTGCCGGCACGGAGGTTATAACGGCGGGCGTTGTGATGACAGCCGTCGCCTTTTCATAAGGCGCCGTAAAGCTGTGTGAAAATACAGCGCCGTCTATCCGGGTGCCGTTTACTTCAATTCTTACGGTATACGTGCTCGGGAAACCGGAATCACACTTTGAGGTTACGATGCCGCTGTAGCTTATGAGATAAATGCCCGGCTCATTGACGACAACGTCTGAAGAGCCTTCCGCATGGGACAGAGCCGTTCCGGCAATCGTAGGCGTTGCCGCAAACGAATAGGGCGTAGCTTCGGCAGAATCCTGTACCGCAAGATTCTGTGCAGTCACCGCGCTTGAGGCAAGTGCTGAGCCGGTAGCGCCCGTTGC